>CANBRH010000012.1 GCA_947371865.1 Actinomycetota bacterium | reverse complement strand
GTGAGATCTAATTTATCTACTGCCGGCTTAGTTGTGCCGGGATAGATTCGAGATGCTTTGTCGAATACGACTGAGGCCATGTTGAAATGACTCCTTCTCCGGGCAGGTACGTGCCCGACGGTCCGTTGGATGAAGGTAAAACTGCTCGTGTGAGCGTGGGCTTAGATTAGAGGAGAAAGGTCGCTGGCGATACCCCCACGCTTATTTCGTTACCCTTAATCCCATGGGTTTGTTCCGCGATATCGCCTTGGTCTTGGGTTTTATTGCCTTGGCCGGCCTCTTTGTGGCCGCTGAGATTGCCTTGATCTCCCTACGCGACTCCCAGGTACGACAGTTAGAAGGGAAGGGCGCTCGGGGCGCTCGCGTAGCCCTGCTGGCCCAAAATCCCAACCGCTTCCTTGCCGCTGCCCAGGTAGGGGTGACTTTCTGTGGCTTTCTCTCGGCAGCCCTTGGTTCCGAGCGGTTAGGTCATTACGTCATTCCTCGGTTGGTCGATCTGGGATTGTCGGAAAATCTCAGCACCACGCTCTCACTCGTCGGGCTGACCATCGTTATTGCTTATGTCTCCCTGATTTTCGGCGAGCTCGTTCCAAAGCGATTGGCACTGGCTCGCACCGAGGAGATTGCGTTAGCTGCAGCCCCTACTATCGATCGACTTGCGGTCATATTTCGTCCCGTTATTTGGTTGCTCTCGAAATCTACTGACGCAGTTGTAAAAATCTTTGGTTTGGATGGCAAACAATCTCGCAGCGAAATTTCCGAGGCTGAACTTGTCGATCTCGTCACTGGTCACGCTGCACTTTCGGATGAAGAGCGTGACATTGTTGAGGAAGTCTTCAATGCCAGCGAACTAGCCCTCCACGAAATTATGGTTCCTAGGACAGAAGTTGATTTCCTGGATGCAAGTTTGACTATCTCGGAAGCAATTCAAGTCGCGGTGGAGAAATCACACTCTCGCTATCCCGTGGTGCGCGGAAGCAGCGATGAAGTAATTGGCTTTTTGCATGTTCGCGATTTGCTCAACAGCCAAGTTGGCAAAATCTCACCTCAAGCAACGATTATGGATCTCATCCGGCCCGTGCTCTTTTTGCCAGGAACCAAAGGGGTTCTGCCGGCGCTCACGGAAATGCGCGCCAAACGTCATCACATCGCCATCGTCTTGGATGAGTACGGCGGTACGGATGGAATCATCACATTGGAAGATTTGGTCGAGCGCCTTATCGGAGATATTCAAGATGAATACGATGTCGATAATGACGAAGTAACTCCTCAGGCTCGCACGGGAGATTTTGAGGTTGATGGTCTGATTTCCCTCGAGGATCTGAGGGATGAGACCAACATGGTTATTCCGGAAGGCCCCTACGAAACAGTCGGTGGCTTTGTTATGCACTTTCTGGGTCGACTCCCAGTGATTCATGATGTCATTAACGTTGGCAACCTAAGGTTGACGATATTGACGATGGAAGGGAAGAGAGCTGGGCAGATATTGATCTCTCAGAGCGAGTCCGCCGTATGGAAAGATGAGGCACATGACTAATTCACCAAAGCGCGTTTTATCGGGAATCCAGCCGACAGGCGATTCCTTTCAGTTAGGAAACTACCTGGGCGCTGTGAAGAACTGGGTCTCCATGCAGGATGAAAATGACGCTTTTTATTGCGTAGTCGATCTGCACTCTTTGACTGTTGATTCTGATCCGAAGTTATTGCGCAAGCGCACCCTGACTTCCATAGCCCAGTTGCTCGCTCTTGGTTTGGATCCCAACCGTTGCACCCTCTTCGTGCAATCCCATGTTGCTGCTCATAATCAGTTAGGTTGGATTATGGAGTGCATGACTGGTTTTGGTGAAGCCAGCCGCATGACCCAATTCAAAGATAAATCATCAAAGAATGGTGCAGACCGCACTGTTGTGGGCCTCTTTACTTATCCCATGTTGATGGCAGCCGACATTTTGTTATATCAATCGGATTATGTTCCAGTTGGCGAAGATCAGCGCCAGCACGTTGAACTCACTCGCGATTTAGCTGGTCGTTTTAATAGCAAATATGGAATGACTTTTATTGTTCCAGAGCCTTACATCATGAAAGAAGGAGCCAAGATCTACGATTTGGCAGATCCCACTTCTAAAATGAGTAAGTCCAGTTCTTCACCTGCCGGAGTCATTGAACTTCTCGACGCGCCAGAAGTTAACGCCAAGAAGATCAAATCTGCAGTAACTGACACCGGTCGTGAAGTTATCTTCGATGAGAAGAACAAGGCAGGTATCTCTAATCTGCTCACTATCCATAGCGCGCTCTCTGGTAAAACTATTTCCGAGTTAGAAAATGAATTTTCAGGTAAAGGTTACGGAGACTTCAAAGGCGCAGTCGCTGAAGTTGTCGTCGAATACTTCCGCCCGGTAAGAGACACCGTGCAAGAACTCCTGGCCGATACCACGTATCTCAACTCGGTCTTGAAATTAGGTGCCGATAAGGCCGCCGCTGTAGCCGATAAAACCATAGCTGCAACATATGAAGCGCTCGGACTTATTGCGCGCGGATAAGTCACCTCTGCTTGTTGCGGGTGTGGTGGCTTTCTCTTTGATCTTTGGAGTGCTGGCTACTCCGGCTCAGGCTGCTCCACGGCCCAGAATTGCCGTTATTTATGACAACGGCGGACGTGGAGATGGCTCAATTAATGACGCGACCGGATTGGGCGTGGACGCAGTTAAGAAGAAGTTCTCCCTCTCTAATCTAGATATCCGAGAAATTGTTACTGATGGAACCGAACTTGATCGAGAAAACCGTCTGCAATTTCTGGCCAAGGCCGGATACGGCTTGATAGTTGCCGTAGGACCTACCTTTGCAAATGCCCTTGAACAAGTTGCCCCTAACTACCCAAATTCACAATTTGCGATCTTTTTTAATCGTACTGTGCCGATCATTAATGTCTCTTCCGTGACATTTAATGACAACGAAGGTGCGTTCTTAGCCGGTGTTGCTGCAAGTCTGTTATCGAAAACCGGCAAGATTGGCATTCTGACCAATGGAAATGACCCGGCCTCACTTTCACTTTTCAAGAATTTCAAATCGGGCGCTACTTTTGGCAAACCAGCAACGCGAGTCTTTACACGTAGCCCATTTGATTCCCCAGCCAAAGATGTTGCAGCGCTCAGCGCAAGCAAGGTTGACGTTATTTATTCCACGTGGAGCACTTCTGCTGAAGTAATAACTGCAATAACCAAAATCAACGGAAGTACCAAAAAGATCCAAATTATTGGCCATCTGCCGGACCAATATGTTTTGTCATCGAGCGCCGCAAAAAGGCTCCTTTTAGGAACTGTGATTGACAAGGTTTCTGTTGCGTTGGTCGATTTAGTGGGTACAACTTTTGCAGGGGAGACTCTTTCGGATATTGTCGATGAAAAACGAGGGGTGTACGGCCACATTTATTCCATTGCTGAGGGCGCTATCGATCTCTCCCTGATGTCCCTTTCCGCCACCGTTTCGGCAAAACTGAAAAGTGCAAAAACTGCGATTATTGCGGGAAAGTTACATCTCCTCGCATAATCCGTTACTACTTTCAAAACTTTATAGTCAAGGTTGAGGGTTTTGGATTCCTGAGAGTTAATACTCATTTTTCATCGATCTCAATCGGTTTCTGAGCGTTCACAGGTAATGCGTTTGGGCAAAATCCCTATAAAGTACCCACTACAACAACCCCCCACATTTCGCTGGGGACCCTCGGGAGGAATCTTGAAGAAGACATTCAAAGTCATCACCCTCGTAGCTGCTGCAACCATGGTTACATCCGTAGCCGTTGCACCTTCTTCGATGGCTGCCGCAAAGGCAAAAATCAAGGCTTGCCTTGCTCTAGATACTGGTGGTGTTGATGACAAGTCATTCAACGCATCAGCATGGGCGGGCGCACAAGCAGCAAAGAGCGTTGCAGATGTTTCATACTTGGCTGCAACCAGCGATGCTGACTACGCACCAAACATTAAGAAGCTTGTCGACCAGAAGTGCACAATCATTGTTGGCGTTGGATTCTTGATCAACGGCGCAATTGTTGATGCTGCAAAGGCAAACCCAGGCACCAAGTTCGCTATCGTTGATCAAGACGGTATGGACCACGGCGCAAAGGGCGATCAGTACCCAGGAACTGCGATTGCAAACCTCAAGGGTCTGACCTTTGGTACCAACCAATCTGCATTCCAAGCTGGATACCTTGCTGCTGGATTCTCCAAGACCGCAAAGGTTGCAACCTATGGCGGACTTAACATCCCACCAGTCACTATCTACATGGATGGCTTTGCACGTGGCGTTGCTTACTACAACAAGGTCAAGAGCAAGAAGGTTGAAGTTCTCGGATGGGATACCGCTAAGCAAGACGGTACCTTCGTCGGCGGCTTCTCCGATCAAGCTAAAGCTCTTCAGATCTCCAAGAACTTCGAGCAACAAGGTGCAGATGTAATCTTCCCTGTTGCCGGTGGACTTGGTGGCGCAACTGCAGGTAACTCAATGGCTTCACACAAGTCAGTAACAATCTGGGTTGACTCAGATGGTTTCGTCCAGGCTCCTCAGTACAAGTCAGTTCTCTTGACTTCAGTGCTTAAGGGTGTCGGCGTATCTGTTACTTCAGTAATCACTGATACCGCAAAGGGTAAGTTCAGCAACACTACTTACGTTGGAACTTTGGCAAACAAGGGAACCGGTCTTGCCGGATACCATTCCTTGGCCACCAAGGTTTCTGCAGTCCTACAGCGTGAAGTTCGTGCACTTGGTACTGCCATTAGCGCAGGCACCATCGACGTCACAAAGTAAAAAGCACAAACTCAGTAATTCAAAACTGCGGGGACCTACACAAGGTTCCCGCAGTTTTTTTATCTGGAATTGGGATTAAGATAGTTTTGTTGAATTGTCGGTGTTGACGAGAGGAAATCGTGTCGCTGGAATTACGCGGTATCACAAAGAGTTTTGGTGCATTAGTTGCAAACGACTCGATTGATCTCAAGGTCGAAACCGGAGAAATCCACGCAATCCTCGGCGAAAATGGTGCGGGAAAATCCACGCTCATGAATATCGTCTATGGCTTATTAAAAGCTGACGCCGGCGAAATTTTGGTAGATGGCCAGATCAAAAATATCAACCAACCCAGCGATGCTCTCGAAGCTGGAATTGGCATGGTGCACCAGCACTTCATGTTGGTCCCTGTGTTTTCCGTGGCCGAAAATATTGTTCTAGGGCACGAAAAGATCAAAGGACCAGGAATTCTGGACCTAGCGGATGCAAAAGCAGCCATCAAGCGCGTATCCGATGAATTCAATTTTGAAGTAGATCCCGATGCAATTGTCGAAAATCTCCCAGTTGGCGTTCAACAGCGAGTAGAAATCATTCGCGCACTTATCTATGACGCGAAAGTCCTGATTTTGGATGAACCGACTGCGGTGTTAACTCCCCAGGAGACTGACGAACTTCTTAACATTATGAAAAATCTCAAGGCAAAAGGCACGTCAATAATCTTCATTACCCACAAGCTTCGGGAAGTTAAAGCAGCCGCAGATCGCATCACTATCATTCGCCGAGGAAAAGTTGTCGGCACAGCTAGTCCATCAGAGAGCCAAGAAGAGCTTGCTTCTCTCATGGTGGGTCGCCCCGTCCAACTCAATCCAGATAAGGGCGCCCATTCAATTGGTCAAACTTTGCTCTCTATTAAAAACCTTGTTATCAAGGACAGCACCGGCCGCCCCATAGTCAAGAGCGTAAATTTAGAAGTTCATGCAGGTGAAGTAGTAGCGATAGCCGGAGTTCAAGGAAATGGTCAATCGGAGTTGGCCAGGGCAATGGTAAATCTCGAGCCACATATTGAAGGCTCTATCACTATTGAAGGTGAAGAGATTATTGGCGAATCGGTTCGCCAAGCTTTACATCATGGAATTGCATTCGTTCCCGAGTCCCGTGAACTCGATGGACTCATTAGTTCTTTTTCCATTGCCGAAAATTTAATTCTCGATTTGCATGATTTGCCACCATTTGCAAAAGGCGTCTCGCTTTTCCCTTCGGTTGTGGCAAGCGAAGCCCAAAAAAGAGTGACTGAATTCGATATTCGCATTCAATCAGTCTCCGATCCGGTTTCATCACTTTCAGGAGGAAACAAACAGAAGGTCGTCCTTGCTCGTGAATTATCGCGGCCGGTCCGAGTTCTTGTTGCTTCGCAACCAACCCGCGGTTTAGACGTCGGTTCCATTGAATTTGTTCATGAGCGGATATTGGCTGAACGCGATGCTGGCCGAGCCGTCATGCTTTTTAGTACCGAACTCGACGAAGTATTAGCCCTGGCCGATCGAATCGCAGTGATGTATCGCGGTGAAATATTGGCAGTGGTTCCAAATACCGTGACACGCGAGGAGCTCGGTCTTTTGATGGCGGGAGTCGTCAATAACAAGGTAGGAGATACGAAGAGCGCATGAAAAAAATGAAGAAGTCCATTTTCCAACCCGTCGCGCTTCCCGCACTCGCATTCGTTCTGGCGCTGTTTTTTGGTGGTCTACTTATAGCTTTTTCAGATTCGGTAGTTCTCAATGCTGGTTCGCCACTTAAGACCCTAAAGGCTGCACTTGCCTCTGCCGGCAACGCCTACCTTGCGCTCTTCCAAGGTTCTGTTTACGACCCAAATTTGGCCAGAGGTCATGGGCTACTACAAGGTTTCTATCCACTCTCCGAAACCATGGTTTCAGCGGCACCTCTCATCTTGACGGGTTTATCGGTGGCCCTAGCCTTCCGCGCCGGCCTGTTTAACATTGGAGCGCAAGGACAATTTATCTTCGGAGCAATTGGCGCTTCCTATGTTGGATTTCATTATGACTTGCCACCCATTCTTCACGTCTTGATTGCCATGCTTGCAGGAATGGTTTTAGCTGGCCTTTATGGTGGACTCGTTGGGCTTCTCAAGGCAAGGACCGGAGCACACGAAGTAATTGTGACCATCATGCTCAACTATGTGGCTTCCTACTTCCTCCTTTGGCTCTTGAGCACGACGGCGTTCTTGCAGAAAGGTCGCAAAGATCCGATTGCTCCGGCGGTCAATGGAAATGCACGTTTGCCCCATATCGCGGGCGCCGAGATGCGAGTCAACGCTGGAATTTTGGTCGCGATCGTTGCCGCAGTATTTGTCTGGTGGTTGCTCTCGCGAAGTACTTGGGGTTTTCGTTTCCGCGCAGTTGGGGCCAACACCGCAGCCGCGAAGACCGCAGGCATATCGGTTCCGTTTGTTATGACCTCGGCGATGGTTATTTGTGGGGCGCTGGCCGGGCTTGGGGGAGCCGTACACGTACTTGGTAGCGACTATTCATTAACTGCGGGTACTGCTGGTTCGTTTGGGTTCGATGCGATCACAGTGGCCTTGCTTGGACGCGCGCAACCACTGGGCACAGCGATGGCTTCATTATTGTTCGGCGCCCTCCGCGCCGGCGGACTCACTATGCAAGCAAACACTTCGACGCCTATCGACATTGTCTTGGTGATTCAAGCCCTAGTGGTTCTCTTTATCGCAGCGCCAACTCTAGTTCGTGCAATCTTCCGGTTTAAGGGCTTGAAAGTTACGGGCGGAATAGTTTCCAAAGGATGGAATGGGTAAATGGAAAACTTATCTGCAGCTGAACGTCGTCGCTTTCGCGGCGTTATCGTCATGTTCGTACTTTCTTTAGGTTCGTTACTTCAATTCGCATTCTTAGCGAAATCGAGCGAGCCCGTCACCTTTGGATTCGTATTGGATCAGGAGTGGATTGCACTCCATCAGTGGGTAATAAATGCAAAGCATGGCTCACTCATCTTCAGTCTGATTGCGTTAATTGGATCCGGTTTGGCCTATTGGAATTTTCGGCGCCGCACCACTATTCGATTAGCTAGCGGGATAACAGGTTTTGGGCTTTTGATGTCATTCCTTTGTTGGGCCGCTAGTGGAAAGTTCATTCCGTTTACTGGGCTCCTTCAAGGCGCACTTTTGCTATCAGTTCCATTGATTTTTGGTTCGATGGCAGGAGTTCTCAGCGAACGTTCTGGTGTCATCAATATCGCGATCGAAGGTCAACTTCTCGCCGGAGCATTTGCTTCGGGCGTAGTCGCAAGCCTTACGCACAGCACAACCTTCGGACTCTTGGTTGCCCCTCTCGCCGGAGCACTTATTTCACTCTTGCTAGCAACTTTTGCCATCAAGTTCTCCATTGATCAGGTCATTTTGGGCTTCGTTCTTAATGTCTTAGTCATCGGAATTACCGACTTCTTGTACAAGCGATTATTGATTCCTTACCAAAATACCTGGAACTCCGGTCCGATTCTTTCACCCATCAGGATTCCTATTCTGTGGAAGATTCCGATTTTAGGACCTATTTTCTTTAATCAAACCATCATTGTTTATTTGATGTATGTCGTGGTTGCATTGATTCATCTTTCGCTCTTCAAAACTCGCTGGGGATTACGCACACGTGCAATTGGTGAGCATCCAACTGCAGCCGACAGCGTCGGAATTAATGTCAATGCGATGCGATTTAGAAACGTCATCATTGCTGGATTAGTTGCTGGTTTGGGCGGGGCTTATTTCACGGTAGGTGCAGTTGGATCGTTTGGCAAAGAGATGACCGCTGGCAAGGGCTTTATTGCCTTGGCGGCGTTGATCTTTGGTCGATGGTCGCCACTTGGGGCGGTCGCCGCGGCATTGCTCTTCGGTTTTGCAGATAACTTGCAGGGAGTGCTCTCTATTACGGGTACACCTATTCCGAGTGAATTTATGTTGATGGCCCCATATGTCGCAACCATTATTGCTGTCACTGGTTTTGTGGGTCGAGTTCGTGCTCCCGCGGCCGACGGCGTGGCTTACCACCGTGGCGAATCTAAATGAGTGAGATCGATTGGGATCTTCTTCACGATCGCGCGAAATCAATCATGAAGAAGGCGTATGCGCCCTATTCGAATTTTCCAGTCGGTGTTGCAGCGCTAGTTGATGATGGTCGCATTGTCGAAGGTTGCAATGTCGAAAATGCCAGTTATGGATTGGGCCTCTGCGCCGAATGTGGGCTCATCTCTCATCTGACATCTTCAGGTGGTGGACGATTGATCGCGGCTGTATGTGTAGACGCAGCTGGAAATTTCCTTTCGCCTTGTGGACGCTGTCGCCAATTGCTCTTTGAACACGGCGGAAATAATTTGCTTTTTATGACCCCAGATGGACCTACCCCCATGTCCACACTTTTGCCTTGGGCATTTGGCCCAGAAGATTTAGGAGTCCATCCCCATGGCTGAATTATTTGCCGCTGTTGAAGTTATTGCCGCAAAACGTGACAAGCACGAACTTTCCAATGAACAGATTGATTGGGTTGTTGATGCATATACCCGTGGCGTAGTCGCGGATGAGCAGATGTCGGCACTCCTCATGGCGATCTTGCTCAACGGCATGAATTCGCGAGAGATTTCCAGATGGACCGATGCCATGATCAATAGTGGCGAGCGCATGGAGTGGTCGGCGCTAGATCGGCCGACCGTCGACAAACATTCCACGGGTGGAGTTGGCGACAAGATCACCTTGCCGTTGGCGCCACTAGTCGCTGCCTGCGGAGCAGCCGTACCGCAGCTTTCGGGCCGCGGGTTGGGCCATACTGGCGGCACCCTGGATAAGTTGGAATCCATTCCCGGCTGGCGGGCCAGCCTCTCCAACGCCGAGATGTTGAAGGTTCTCCAGGACACTGGCGCTGTCATCTGCGCCGCTGGCGCTGGGCTGGCTCCGGCCGATAAGAAGCTCTATGCCTTGCGTGATGTCACTGCCACGGTCGAAGCCATTCCTTTGATCGCCTCCTCCATCATGAGCAAAAAGATTGCCGAAGGCACAGGCGCCCTGGTTTTAGACGTTAAAACCGGCTCAGGTGCCTTCATGAGCGACCCAGAACGAGCTCGCCAACTAGCGCGCACCATGGTCGAGCTTGGGACCCGAGCAGGCGTGAAGACTTTGGCGCTAGTCACGGCTATGGATGTTCCGCTGGGACGCACGGCTGGAAATGCTCTGGAAGTACGAGAATCGGTGGAAGTCCTGGCAGGCGGGGGACCGGCCGATATCGTCGAACTCACCGTCATTTTGGCCCGTGAAATGCTGCAGGCGGCGGGTGTCAAAGCAACCCTGGATCCCGCCGATGCCTTAAAGAATGGCCAAGCCATGGATCATTGGCGCCGCATGATCTCGGCCCAAGGCGGAAATCCGGATGCCCCGCTTCCGGTCGCCACCGAAAACCACGAGGTGGTGGCCGAAAGCGATGGTGAACTCATCGCTATGGATGCAATGAAGGTTGGCGTCGCCGCTTGGCGATTAGGTGCTGGCAGATCTCGTCAAGGCGAGAAAGTTCAAGCAGGTGCTGGCATTGACATGCACGCCAAACCAGGCGAGATGGTGAAGGCTGGTCAAAAAATATTCACCTTACATACTGATGAATCAGATCGTTTTGAACGTGCTCTGGAAGCACTCGAAGGTGCGGTTCGCATCAGTAATACCGGTGAAAAAGTAGAACGCCTGCCACTTATTGTTGATCGAATTGAAGGTTGAGATGTCGCTAAATTCCATTCCCACGCTAGAACAAATTAAGAAAGTGCCCAAGGCGCTCTTGCACGACCATCTCGATGGCGGCCTACGTCCTGAAACTATTATCGAAATCGCCGAATCTATCGGATACCAGGCATTGCCCACCCACGACCCTATTGAACTTGCAACGTGGTTCCAGGAAGCGTGCGACTCCGGTTCTTTAGTGAGATATCTTGAAACTTTTGATCACACGATTGCTGTTATGCAAACGGAGGAATCCATCATTCGCGTTGCTCGTGAATGTGCAATTGATCTGGCCCGAGATGGCGTGGTCTATGCCGAAGTTCGTGGCGCCCCCGAACTTTTCACCCGTGAAGGTCTTTCTCTCAATCACGTTATCGAAGCTACGACCGAGGGTTACCGTCAAGGAATGGCTATCGCTCGTGAAGAAGGCATGAACATTCGTGTCGAGCAATTATTGTGCGCTCTCCGCCAGAACGATCATGCTCAACTTATTGCAGAAAAAGTAGTTGAGTTCCGCGACCGCGGAGTGGTGGGTTTTGATATAGCCGGGCCTGAAGATGGCTTTCCTCCTACCAAACAGCAGGAAGCTTTTGATTACCTACGCCAAGAGAATGCGCATTTCACCATTCACGCTGGTGAAGCCTTTGGACTTCCTTCTATTTGGCAAGCGATTCAAATGTGTGGCGCTGAACGTCTCGGTCATGGCGTGCGCATCATTGAGGATATTGATCTTTCTGGACCAGTTCCACAATTGGGTCGATTGGCTTCATATGTACGCGATCGCCGAATTCCGTTAGAGCTTTGCCCATCTTCAAATTTACAAACGGGCGCAGCATCTTCGATCGGGACTCACCCGATCGGCGCGTTGGCCAAAATGCGTTTTCGCGTCACTATCAATACGGATAATCGTTTGATGAGCCGGACTTCGATGACACATGAGATGAACGAAGTCGTGAAAGCTTTTGATTGGACGCTTTTGGATCTTCAGCGCGTCACTATAAATGCTCTCAAAAGCGCATTTATCCCCTTCGAAGAGCGCTTGGCCATCATTGAAGAGATCGTGAAACCGGGGTACTTAGCAGTCGCCCAAAACTGAGACTAAATTCCGATCGGGTGCCAGACAGTTTTGTTCTCCATGAAAGCTTGAATTCTTCCTAATGATTGAAATTGCGAGAATCGAGCAATGCGCTTTAAGTTCTCGGCCCCTGCACGACGCACTTCTTCCTCACTCTTCTTGGAAAGCCCAGACACATCAATTCCGTCGACATCCATATGCGCACCTGCCCAAGGAGCAAGCTCGGCACTAAAGCCCGTCAAAATATTGACTACGCCAGCAGGAACGTCGCTGGTGGCCAGCACTTCGCTGAGGGTGATTGCCGACAGGGGATATTTTTCGCTGGCAATTACTACGGCGGTATTTCCTCCGACAAGCACCGCTGCCAAGCTGGCCACTAATCCGAGCAATGAACTTTTCTGATCGGCAAATATCGTTACGACGCCCAAATTTTCAGGGACGGTAAAGTTGTAATAGGGCCCGGCAACTGAGTTGGTGGATCCGCTGACAGATGCGATCTTGTCGCACCAGCCGGCATACCAAACCCAACAATCGATGGCGGCCTCGACTTGCGCCTTAGCCTCCTTGAAGTTAACACCTTCCATCGCGGAAATTTCTTCAGCGAACTGGAAAGTACGCCCTTCCATAATTTCGGCTACTCGATAAAGAATTTGACCTCTGTTGTAAGCCGTGGCCTTATTCCATCCGGCTACTGCGCCACGAGCGCTGACGACTGCATCGCGAAAATCTTTACGAGAGGCTTGGCAAGGATTGGCGAGGAAATTGCCTTTAGAGTCGTTGAGCTGGTAAACCCGACCGGATTCAGAACGCGGGAAGGAACCGCCAATATAAAGTTTGTAAGTCTTCTTAACGTCGACGCGCATTTACTTGTCACCCTTCAGGTATGCAGAGAGGCCATGTCGGCCACCTTCGCGGCCCCAACCAGATTCTTTGTAGCCGCCAAAGGGGCTAGTGGGATCAAATTTATTAAAGGTGTTGGCCCAAATAACTCCGGCCCGCAATTGCTGGCTCGCCCACAGGATTCGTGAACCCTTTTCACTCCAGATACCAGCCGAGAGCCCGTAGGGAGTGTTATTTGCCTTCTCGATTGCCTCTTGGGGGGTGCGGAATGTGAGGACTGAGAGCACAGGTCCAAAAATTTCCTCGCGCGCAATGCGATGAGCTTGGGTCACGCCGGTAAAGATGGTTGGTGGATACCAAAAACCTGACGAAGGCAGGTCGCACTGTGGAGTCCAACGCTGTGCACCTTCGAGATCGCCCGTGGCTGACAATTCGGTAATACGAGCGAGTTGTTCGGCGCTATTGATGGCTCCAAGGTCAGTGTTTTTGTCGAGTGGATCACCAACGCGAATCAACGACATGCGTCGCTTCAATTTCTCTAACACTTCGTCTTGAACATTTTCTTGTATCAAGAGTCGAGAACCTGCACAGCACACATGCCCTTGATTGAAGAAAATCCCATTGACGATTCCTTCAACGGTTTCATCGATAGCGGCATCTTCAAAGACGATATTGGCGGCTTTGCCCCCGAGTTCGAGGGTCACACTCTTTTTGGTCCCAGATACGGCCCGGGCAATAGCCTTGCCCACAGCAGTGGAACCGGTGAAGGCGATTTTGTCCACATCGGGATGGGTAACCAGAAGCGAGCCGGTAGTTCCATCGCCAGTCACAATATTGACAACACCTGCGGGCAGATCTGCTTGTTGGCACACTTCGGCAAAGAGCAGCGCCGTCATGGGGGTGGTTTCGGCTGGTTTGAGAACGACAGTGTTTCCGGTGGCAAGTGCCGGAGCTACCTTCCACGCCAACATTAACAGCGGAAAGTTCCAGGGAATGATTTGTCCTACGACGCCGTGCGGCTTTGGGTCATTACCCAACCCGGCATGATTCAATTTGTCTGACCAGCCAGCGTGGTAGAAAAAGTGAGCGGCGGCAAGCGGAATATCGACATCACGTGATTCACGGATGGGCTTTCCATTGTCGAGAGTCTCGAGAACGGCAAATTCGCGCGCGCGTTCTTGCAGAATCCGGGCAATCCGAAAGAGGTACTTGCCACGTTCACCCGCCGACAATTTTGACCAACTCTTTTCGTAGGCATTTCGTGCGGCTTTTACTGCATCATCGACATCAGCTTCGCCGGCAAAAGCCACTTGAGAAATGATCTGCTCATTCGCGGGATTAATGGTCGGAAAGTACTTGGCAGATTGAGGATCAACGAACTTGCCGTTTATAAAGAGTCCATACTGCGAGGCGATATTTAAGATAGCCGTGGACTCGGGCGCTGGTGCGTATTCGAAGTTTGTCATCTCTTTACTTTCCATTAATCCAGTGTGACGTAATTGGGACTTGCATAGAAACCATCGCGCATCTTCATTCTTTGCAAAAGTAAATCATTTAATAGTGCACTGGCTCCGATGCGAAAGAGGTTGGGGTTGAGCCATTCGGGGCCGGCAATTTCATTCACAAGCACCAATTGCTTTATGGCATCTTTTGTATTTCGAATTCCACCCGCAGGTTTGACACCAATTCGCTTACCGGTCATCGCGAAGTAATCGCGGACCGCTTCCAACATGACTAACACCACTGGGGCGGTAGCTGCTGGCGAAATTTTTCCAGTGCTGGTTTTAATAAAGTCTGCTCCTGCCAACATGGCAAGGTAGGAAGCTTTGCGGACATTGTCATAGGTCACGAGTTCGCCGGTTTCAAAAATTACTTTGAGGTGTGCCCGATCGCCGCAGAGCTCTTTGATGATGACAATCTCATCAAATACTTGACCAAGCCGACCTGAAAGAAATGCACCACGATCAATCACCATATCGATCTCACCCGCGCCGTTGTCGAGAGCATCTTGGGTATCTTGTTTCTTTACTGCCAAGGAAGCGCGTCCGGAAGGGAAAGCAGTAGAAACGGCGGCGACAGGAATGTGCCCGCCACCAATGGCGTCTAAGTGGGTTCGTGCGATCTTGACCATGTCGTTATAGACGCAGACTGCACCGACGCTGGGCACGGTGGCATCCGTCGGGTCAGGGCGAACGGCCTTGCTACATAAGGCTTTTATCTTGCCGGGGGTATCGGATCCCTCCAAAGTAGTGAGGTCAACCATAGAAATGGCAGTATCAATCGCCCAATTTTTACTTGTGGTTTTTATGCTGCGCGTTGCCAGCATGGCGGCACGTGCTTCGGCGCCAATCTGATCAACGCCAGAAAGTCCGGCCAAGAAGTTTTTAAGTGAACTTTCCGAGCCATCGACAATCATGAGAGCTCTTTCAATAGTTGTGCACGCAGAGAACCAACCATAGCTTCTGCTTCAGCCTTATCTGCAGGCGAGCCGCTTGGTCTGACTACTTCGATATAGCACTTCAACTTTGCCTCGGTTCCGCTTGGCCTGATAATGATTCGAATGCCATTTTCCAACCAAATCCGCAAGCCGTTTGTGGGCGGCAGATTGTTAGCTGGATTTAACAAATCTTCAATGAGCGTAACTGTAAAGCCGGCAATTGCGATTGGCTGAACCGCACGAAGCCTGGCCAAAGTGACATCGACTTGGGCCAAATCTTCTACCCGAATTGATATTTGTTCGGTGCGATGGAAACCGTATTTATTCCAGATTTCATCAAGGTAACTCAAGACTGTCATACCGCGGTCAGCGAGCACTCCTTGGCATTGTGCCAACATCAAAGCGGCAGAGACGCCATCTTTGTCATTGACGGAAAGTGCATCGACGGCATAACCCAGAGCTTCTTCATAACCAAAGCCCAAATTGGGAATCTTGGCCAACCACTTAAAGCCAGTGAGAGTTTCGTGGAATTCGATTCCATGGCCGGCAGCAATTTTGGAAAGAATAGAGGAAGAAACAATCGAGTTACCAAAGGACTTGCCTTGTGTAGTTTCGGGAAGCTCCTCAGCAATAAAATAACCCAGCAGCGCACCTACCTCGTCCCCACGTAGCATTCGCCATCCAAGGTCAGGATCAAGAGCTGCAGCTGCGCATCGATCCGCATCAGGATCATTGGCAATTACTAGGTCAGCGCCATGTTCGCGCGCAACTTTTAAGGAGAGGTCAATAGCGCCTGGCTCTTCTGGATTGGGAAATTGCACCGTAGGAAAGTCAGGGTTTGGTTCTGATTGTTCGGTTACGAGGATCGGCGCGGCATAGCCCGCAGCCTTGAAAACTGCCGCCACGGTTTCGGTGCCGACGCCATGCATCGCGCTATAAACGATTTTGTTGGCAAAAGATTTCTTTGAAATCTTGATCGTTCGTTCAACGTAAGCATCAAAGATTCCATCATCCAAAACTGTCCAGTTTGCGCCTCGAGGTTGAACTGAATTAATGGCGGCAATTTCAGCAGCTATTTGCTCATCTGCCGGCGGAACGATTTGCGAACCGTAATAGCGAACACCATCTACGGTGCCACCGAGATAAACCTTGTAGCCATTATCTTCTTTGGGATTGTGGCTGGCAGTGACCATGACGCCAGCATCAAGCTGGAGTTCGTTCACGGCAAAGGCGAGTACCGGAGTAGGAAGAGGTCTGGGCAGAATAAATACATCAAGCCCGGCTCCGGAAAAAATTTCGGCGCTTTCAAAAGTGAAATCTTCAGAGCCATAACGGGCGTCTCGTCCGATCACTACGGATTTCAAGTTTCGGGCATTCATATATGCAGCAAGTCCAGCCGCGGCACGAGAGACAACGGCTCTATTCATGCACGATGGACCTGGCCCCATGGGTCCGCGTAAACCTGCGGTGCCGAATTGGAGGAAGCCAGAGAAGGATTTACGCAGTTTTGCTTCTTCTCCGCCAGCTATCCATTCACGCAATAACGCAACCGACTTAGGATCGGGATCGAGCGCTATCCACTCTTCAACTTCAGCTAATAAAACGTCGTCAATCACAGTTGTGGGAGCACCTTTCCGAGTAGTTCGCCCATGCGACCAGCGGCCGCCTTTCCCGCAGCAATAACTTCTTCATGGTTTAGTTTTTCGCCAGTAACACCAGCGGCAGCATTGGTGACCAGGGAGATGCCTAACACTTCTGCACCGAGTGCGTGTGCGGCGATGGCTTCTGGAACAGTGGACATACCCACGAGATCGGCACCAACAGTGCGCAACATGTTGATTTCGGCGGGAGTCTCATACGCGGGACCGCGCCAGTGCACGTAAACACCTTCGGCCAGAGATGGGTCTTCCTGCTTTACTAACTCACGAATTCGCTTGCTGTAGAGATCGGTGAGGTCAACGAAATCGGCGCCAATTAAGGGACTGACGGCGGTCATAGAAATGTGGTCGCGAATCAGTACCGGCTGACCAACGTGGTAATCACGATTGATACCGCCACACGCATTGGTGAGAACGACTACGGCGCATCCGGCTTTGACTGCCGTACGCACTCCATGGACAACAGGTTCGATGCCTTTGCCTTCGTACAGATGGGTGCGGCCAAGGAAGACAAGCGCATGAATGGTTCCGTTGGGTCCCTGTAGATCGTAAGAACGAATGACGCCGCCGTGTCCCTGAACAGTAGGAGGTAAAAACCCTGGCACATCAGTGGCTGGAAATTCGTGGGTGGGCTGGCCCAGCGCATCGGCTGCCGAAATCCAGCCAGATCCCATGACGAGTGCAACGTGGTGTGCTGGTTTTCCAGTGAGGGTTGCGATGGAGGCGGCGGCAGAAACGGCCGTTGCAAGTGGATCAGAGTACAAATCGGTCATTACCTAAACTTATCGGCAAAGCCAATTATTCGTTAGTGGGCTCTTTTTAAGAGCTCGGCGACGTAGTCATCAGGGGCGCCAGCCGCGATGGCGGCCTCAATCATGATTCCTAAATATCGTGGGCTGGGTTGACCACCTTCGAAGCTATTGAGCACGTAAACAAAACAAACCGATGCACCGTCGAGGGTTTCAACTCGTACCCGAATTTTCCGATACAAATCGGTAGAGATACCCTCCCATTGATCCAGTGCACTCTCGTCCGGGCCATCTAAATCATAAAGAGATACGAAAACCTGGGCTTGAGGATCTTCAACGATCGTAGCAACGGATCCTTCCCAGCCAATGTCTTCACCACCAAAAGTTAGGCGCCAGCCCTGAATCCAGCCGACACCTCGATGGGGGGAGAAGGGGGCACGTTCGAGCATTTGCTTGGGATCCATGTTGGATCCATATGCTGCGTAGAGCGCCATGCGGATTAGTTTAGTTAATCCTCAATGATGCAGAGCGTTGCCCCACTGGCGACTGTCTGGCCAACTCCAACGTGCAATTTGGCGACAGTGCCGGCTTTGTGGGCAATCAATGGTTGTTCCATCTTCATCGCTTCAAGCACGACAATCAGATCTCCAGGCTCAACCCGATCACCGTTGGCCTTCATAATTTTGACGACAGTGCCTTGCATGGGGCTTTCTAATGAGTCACCTGCGATCTTGCCGACACCACTGCTCTTCACTCGATGTCGCTTTTGAATGGGCTCAGGGGTATGCATCAAGACTTCAAAACGATGTCCATCCACTTCGGCAATGATCGTTTGTGATGCTGCCTTCGAATCTGCCACGCCTTGCTTGAAAGAAAACGGTTCGATCTGATTATCAAATTCATTTTCAATGTAACTCGTGTACACCTTGAACTCTTCAGTGAAATTGGGGTCTTGCAAAATTGCATTGTGGAAAGGAAGCGCCGTGGCCAGGCCGCCGATATGAAATTCTTTGAGTGCTCGGCGGGCGCGCGAGATTGCTTCATCGCGTGTTGCCGCGGTGATAATCAATTTTGCTAGCAACGAATCGAAGTGAGATCCAATGGTGTGGCCATGATCAAAGCCGGCATCGATGCGAACTCCTGGACCATCTGGAACTTCCCATTTTGTAATCGTTCCGAGTGAAGGCAAGAAGCCTTTCCCGGGATCTTCACCGTTAATACGAAACTCGATGCTATGTCCGCGAATGATGGGATCCACAGGATTTAACTTTTCACCAGCTGCTATGCGGAATTGCTCGCGAACTAAGTCCAGCCCAGTTACTTCTTCACTGACCGGGTGCTCAACTTGTAGCCGGGTATTTACTTCGAGAAAAGAGATGGTTCCATCGGAGCCGATAAGAAATTCGCAAGTACCAGCACCGACATAACCAGCTTGCAACATAATGGCTTTGCTCGATGTGTAGAGCTGATCGATTTGAGCTGGTGTGAGAAATGGTGCGGGTGCTTCTTCGATGAGTTTTTGATGGCGACGTTGAAGAGAACAATCTCGCGTGCTAACCACAATCGCTGTGCCATAGGCATCGACCAATACTTGCGTTTCAACGTGACGAGGTTTGTCCAAGTATCGTTCAACAAAACATTCGCCTCGACCAAAACCAGTGATAGCTTCACGCACTGCAGAGGCAAATAGCTCGGGGATCTCTTCCATTGTCTTGGCCACTTTGAGACCGCGTCCGCCACCACCGTGTGCGGCTTTAATGGCAACCGGTAAGCCATGTTCTTTGGCGAAAGCAATTATCTCTTCGGGAGTATCAACGGGATCGGCGGTTCCGGCGACTAGCGGGGCGCCTACTTCAGCGGCAATCTTGCGAGCTGAGACTTTGTCGCCCAGCAGGCGAATTGCGGCAGGAGATGGTCCGATCCATGTCAATCCCGCCGCTATAACGCGATCTGCGAAATCGGCATTTTCGGAGAGAAATCCATATCCAGGGTGAACGGCATCTGCGCCAGAGCGCATGGCAATATCAATAATCTTGTCTTGATCTAAATAACTGTCGGCGGCTGAAAGTCCGTTAAGCGCATACGCCTCGTCTGCAGTAGCTACATGAAGTGAGGTGCGATCTTCGTCGGAGTAGATCGCAATGCTTGTAAGTCCATGGTCGCGGCAGGCACGAGCGACGCGCACTGCGATTTCACCACGATTAGCAATCAATACCGACTTCATGCGGGCACCACCATTTCTGCAATATCAGTCCACTGTAAACCAAAAGATATGACTGCCCGGCGGAGCAAGGGGAGTGAGAGCCCAATGATTCCAGTGGGATCGCCTTCCACTCGTTCGATAAAAGGAGCGCTGAGTCCATCCAAAGTGAATCCGCCCGCCACTGAGAGTGGTTCACCGGAGTCTGCATAGCTTTCAATTTCAGAGTTGGTCATATCGGCAAAGTAGACGCGAGATGTAGAAATGTCGGAGTACTCAATTTCAGTTTGGGTATCGATGATGCAATGCCCAGTATGCAATAAGCCGGACTTCCCCCGAAGCGCTTTGGAGCGTTCAATGGCGCGTTCACGTGTTTCTGGTTTGCCCAGCGAAACACCATCAAATTCAAAGGTGGAGTCGCATCCAATGACCAAGTGGCGCTTGCCCACTTGTTTACGCACTGTATGCGCTTTCAAAATAGCCAACGCGATCACCATATCTGCAGGGGTAAGAGCTGTGATGCCCGGATCTTCCTCGTCAACCCCACTAACAATTATGTACGGCGCTATCCCGCAGGAGCGCAGCAATCTCTCTCGAGATTGCGAACCTGATGCCAAAACTACTTCTCGCTGTGGTTGAAATTCCATTAGAAGTTAGGTCCCCATTTTTTAGGTAGGGGTTGCCGAATTTGCGATTTGCGCCAAAGACTGGCGGCCACGACCTTTTTTACGACTGGCGTAGGCAGAGCCTTTTCCAATGCAGCAAGTTCGGCCGCACTAGCTGTGCCTTTAACAATGGTAAATCGGCGTTCCATTACAGCGGAATATTTCCGTGCTTGCGAGGTGGCAGGGCAACGCGCTTGTTCCGAAGCGCACGGAGTGCTCGCGTGATCTGATGGCGGGTTTCCTGTGGTTCGATCACTGCATCGATAAATCCACGATCGGCCGCGATATAAGGATTGAGGAGGGTGTCCTCGTAATTGTCTAACAACTCTTTGCGAAGAACCTCGGCATCATCGGCGTCAGCAAGTTCGCGTCGATAAAGAATATTGACGGCACCTTGTGCTCCCATAACGGCAATCTGTCCGGTTGGCCAGGAGAGGTTGATATCTGCTCCCAAGTGCTTGGATCCCATCACGATGTAGGCGCCACCGTAGGCCTTGCGCGTAATAACAGTAATCAACGGAACGGATGCCTCGCCATAGGCATAAAGCAATTTAGCGCCGCGGCGAATGATGCCGTTCCATTCTTGCTCGGTGCCAGGAAGGAATCCTGGAACATCTACGAGGGTGATAATCGGAATACCGAAGGAATCGCACATACGAACAAAGCGAGCTGCCTTTTCGCTGGCATCGATATCCAATGTTCCAGCAAGTGCCTGTGGCTGATTGGCAATAATTCCGACTGAGTGTCCTTCGATACGTCCGAAGCCCACCAAGATATTGGGAGCGAAGAGAGCATGGACTTCTAGGAAATCTGCTTCATCGAGAAGGGCTTCGACCAGAATCCGCATGTCATACGGCTTGTTGGGATTATCTGGGACTAGCGAATCGAGTGCGCGATCAGAAGGAGAAATGCCATCGCTTTCGGTTGGCGGCAGAATCGGAGTTTCATCCATATTGTTGCTAGGGAGATAAGAAAGGAGCGCCTTTACATAATCAAGAGCGTCGTCTTCGTTTTCGGCTAGATAGTGTGAATTACCAGTCTTCGCGTTGTGCGTTTGGGCTCCGCCGAGTTCTTCCATTCCAACGTCTTCACCCGTGACAGCTTTGATGACGTCGGGACCGGTAATAAACATATGTGATGTTTCATTGACCATAATGGTGAAATCGGTAATCGCTGGCGAATACACCGCGCCACCTGCGCATGGGCCGAGAATGACAGAAATCTGTGGAATGACACCTGAGGCTTGAACATTGCGCTTGAAGATCTGTCCGTACATCGCAAGGGAGGCAACGCCCTCTTGAATGCGCGCACCACCCGAATCATTAAGACCCACAAGTGGAATTCCGCTCTTCATAGCGAAATCCATGACCTTCACGATCTTCTCGCCAACTACTTCCCCGAGAGACCCACCGAAGATAAGGAAGTCTTGCGAGTAAATAGCGATAGAGCGACCGTCGATCGTTGCGTAACCGGTGACGACGCCGTCGCCATAGGTGCGGTTCTTGTCCATGCCAAAGTTAGTGGAACGGTGCCTGGCGAAGGAATCCATTTCAACAAAGGATCCCGCGTCAACGAGTTTTTCAATGCGCTCTCGTGCCGTCATCTTTCCTTTGGCGTGACGCTTTTCTATAGCGCTTTCAGAGGCGGAGTTAATCGCCTCAAGCCTGCGCCTACGTAGATCTGCGTTCTTTCCGGCCGTGGTACGAATATCATCAGTCACGCCCCCTACGGTACTAGTGAAGAGGCATCAGGTGAAACGTTCGACTCTCGATGAAGAAAAGTTAACGTCCGCTTTTGCAGATGGCTACTGGCGAGTAAAGACATTTTCTGAAGTCGAATCCACGCAAGACGTTATTCGGTTATCCGCGCCCAAGCATGGAGACGTAGTCACTGCAGATTTCCAGAGCAAAGGTCGAGGACGACTAGATCGAAGTTTCGAATCTCTTCCAGAAGTAGGTCTGCTTTTTTCGCTCTTCGTAGAGCCAAAAGTCGAGCGAGAAAAATGGGGGTTGCTGCCCCTACTTGTCGGTATGACTGTTGCCCAAACATTAAACGGCGATTCTGGCTTGTTAACATTCCGAACCAAGTGGCCCAATGATGTTTTAGCGACTGGGGGAAAGATTGCAGGAGTTCTCTGTGAGAGTTTTGCAGATGGGGTTATTGTTGGAATCGGAATAAACGTCAACACTTCCCGAGAAAAATTACCTGTTCCGACAGCATCTTCGATTGCTCTTGAATTAGGAAGCGAACAAAATCGTTCCGACATTTTGATTGGGATTTTGCGCAATTTTGAAAATACTTTATCGGCGTGGAATTCAGGTCATGATTTCATCCCAGATTACAAAGTGGTTAGTGCCACTCTTGGCCAACTCGTCAGAGTGACGCTGCCAGATGGGAATGACCTCATTTCGGAGGCAGTAGGTATTGGATCGGATGGGGCGCTTGAACTAGCTTCGGGCAAGCGAGTGACCGTGGGAGATGTCGTTCACCTCCGTTAAATCGTTCAAGTAATCTACTTCCATGACATTTCCTCGAGTCGGAGTTATTGGCGCCGGCCAACTCGCTCGGATGATGGCCGTGCCCGCTAATGACCTTGGGATTCATCTTGTTGCCCTCGCCGCATCGGCAACTGATTCAGCAGCACAAATTTGTGAATTTGTTGTCGGCGATTACGCCAACGTTGAAGATGTGATTGATTTTGCTCGTGATTGCGATGTCATAACTTTTGAACATGAACTTATTCCGCAATCAGTGATTAAGGCTTTAGAAATTTCAGGTGCGCGGGTCTATCCCAAGTCCGATTCATTTCTTTTCTCGCAGAACAAAGTAGAAATGCGGAAGAAGATGGACGAACTCGGTTTGCCAAATCCAAAGTGGTGCCTCTTCGATGGCGGCACTTCCGAAATTCCATTCCCTTTGATTGCCAAAACTATTTCTGGTGGCTACGACGGGCGCGGAGTTTTTGTTGCGGATGACCCCGAAGAATTAGTGAATTTACATTCATCAGTGAATGCGCCACTTCTGCTCGAAGAGAAGCTGTCCTTCGATTATGAAATTTCGGTAATGGTCGCACGTTCTCCCCATGGACAAGCATCGACTTGGCCACCGACCCTCACCGTGCAAAGTGACGGTATTTGTACTTCCACCATAACTCCAGCACCGGAACTTTCGCCCGATCTCTCCGTACGGGCTCAGGAAATTGCGCTGGTGATTGCGCAAGGGATCGGTTTGGTTGGAGTAATGGCTGTTGAAATTTTCGTCGTTGGCGAAACTCTTGTGATCAATGAACTGGCTCTCCGTCCGCATAACTCGGGTCACTGGAGCATCGAAGGTGCTGTTACCAGCCAATTCGAACAACACTTGCGCGCGATATTGGATCTTCCTTTGGGCTCTACAGCAATGGTTGCTCCCTTTGCCGTCATGGGCAATGTTTTAGGTGGGGAGAAGAGCGATCTCTATCGGCCTTACCTGCACCTCATGGCTCGCAACCCTTCTCTCAAATTCCATCAATATGGCAAGGAAGTGAGACCTGGTAGAAAGATTGGACATGTCACCGCTATTGGTTCCAATCTCGTAGAATTGCGCGAAGAGATTGATCATGCAGTCGACTACATAGGTGGAGCGATCGATGAGTAAAACTGTTGCGATTGTTATGGGATCTGATTCCGATTGGCCGACTATGGAGGCCGCAGCTCTTATTCTGGATGAATGCGGCATTGAATATGAAGTTGATGTCGTCAGTGCTCACCGTACCCCTCAAGAAATGTTGGATTTTGCAAAGACCGCAGCAACTCACGGAATTAAAGTCATCATTGCCGGCGCCGGCGGTGCTGCCCATCTTCCAGGCATGATTGCCTCGTCAACGTCTTTGCCCGTCATCGGCGTCCCGGTAGCCCTCAAGCATTTAGACGGCATGGATTCGTTACTTTCCATCGTACAAATGCCAGCGGGGATTCCAGTTGCAACAGTGGGTGTGGGCAATGCCAAAAATGCAGGTTTGCTCGCTGCGCGAATTCTAGGTATCTCTGATGAGGCCGTTTCGGCCAAGGTCGATCAATTGCGCGAAAACGCCCGAATTGAATCGCTGGAAAAAGGCAAGAACCTCAAGTCAAAGCGTGCGGTAAAGCCGGGCTTCAACTAATTCTTAGCCGACCGACCCAATGCTCTAAACGTCCAACCTGCCTTCTGCCATAAATCTCGATCAAGTTTATTGCGACCATCAATCATGATGGGGTTGCGCACAATAGAAATATATTCTCTCGGATCGATGCTTTGGAATTCTTTCCATTCGGTCAGATGTAACACGAGATCGGCATCGGTCAGGCATTCCTTTATAGAGCCGGCATACGAAAGTGCCGGGAAGCTTCGCCGAGCACTTTCTATTGCTTTGGGATCGTAGATACTTACAATTGCGCCAGCGGCTTGAATTTGAGCCGCAATGTCCAGCGCTGGGGAATCCCTAACATCATCGCTTTCTGGCTTAAAGGATGCTCCCAATATTGCGATCCTCTTGCCGACTAGGTCATCTGATAAATCTCGTCTCACTAATTCGATAACGCGTACTCGAGCGCGCAAATTAATGGCGTCAATTTCGCGCAAGAAGTCCAGTGCACGATCTGCTCCGAGTTCTTTTGATCTGGCCATGAAACCGCGGAGGTCCTTTGGTAGGCATCCGCCGCCAAAACCAATTCCAGCACCTAAGAACTTGTGACCTATGCGTGGGTCATAACCAATCGCCTCGGCCAAAACAGTGACATCCCCGCCAGCAGCTTCGCACACTTCTGCCATGGCATTGATGAAGGAAATTTTGGTGGCAAGAAATGAGTTGGCCGCTACTTTTACTAGCTCGGAGGTCGGCAAATCGGCTCTAATCCATGGGGTACCTTCAGCCAGATTTTCGGCATAAACAGCTTTCAAGATTGCTTCTGCTCGATCGTTGGCTACTCCTACAACGATGCGATTTGGATGCAACGTGTCTTCGATGGCAAAGCTTTCGCGTAAGAATTCCGGGTTCCAAGCGAGATCGATTTCTTGGTTAATTTTCAAGATGTCATTGCGAAGCCGTTCGGCGGTACCCACAGGAACCGTGGACTTTCCGACAATGAGTGAGCCAGATTTGGCGACCGCGGCCAGGGTGCGAATCGAGGTGTCAACGTAAGAGACGTCGGCGGCTAAGCCATCTTTGACCTGCGGAGTTCCGACGCAAATGAAGTGAACATCGCAATCGGCTGCGCTGGAAATATCAGAAGAGAAAGAAAGTCGGCCTTCTGCGAGTTCGGAATTGAGAAGTTCTTCCAGTCCAGGTTCGTAGAACGGGAGTATGCCGGCGGAGAGTTGGGCGATTTTTTCGGCGTTGATATCAATACCGATCACAGTAAAACCTAGGGATGCCATGCATGCAGCATGGGTGACTCCCAGGTAGCCAGTCCCAATTACCGAGATTCTCAGCGTCATTAGCCCGATAGTAGTGGTCGCAAACGGTACCGTGTGAACTCTATGACCTCAGAAAATCTAGAAAATCACACTCGGGCTTTGCTTCTGCCCGGAGTGTCCATTGTGCTTCCCATTTTGAATGAAGAGCGTCATTTAGAAGTTGCGATCACAGCGATCTTGCAGCAGGAATACCAAGGTGAGTTCGAGGTTATTTTGGCAATTGGGCCGTCGAAGGATCGCACCTTGGACATTGCCCGCGACCTGGCCAAGAAGGACTCGCGGGTTGTGATCGTCGAGAGTCCAACCGGAAGGACTCCTAATGGACTTAATCTGGCAATTGCAGCCTCGCGTTATCCGATTATTTGTCGGATCGATGGTCACGCCGAAATTTCAACTGACTATGTGACTAAAGCAGTACATCTGTTACGAGAAAAATCCGCCGTTAATGTCGGAGGAATCATGGCGGCACAGGGGATCACCCTTTTCGAAAAATCTGTCGCCACTGCAATGCGATCGCCACTTGGCGTTGGAGCAGCTCGTTTTCATACTGGCGGTCAGGCCGGCCCTGCCGACACGGTCTACCTCGGGACTTTCGAGAAGTCGGCTCTGCTCGCTGTCGGTGGTTACGACGAGCGCTTCACCAGGGCACAAGACTGGGAACTTAACTTTCGACTACGCAAGGCTGGTGGGCTCATTTGGTTTGATCCAGCATTGATCGTGACCTACCGCCCTCGCCCCACCTTTAAAGCACTTGCGAAGCAGTATTTTGAATATGGCCGGTGGCGCCGAGCTGTTATGCGCAACCACTCCGGAACAACCAATCTGCGTTACCTTGCGCCCCCCACAGCGGTACTCGGAAATATTGTTTCCCTCGTGTTGGGCACTTTCCTCAACTCATTTCTCTACTTTCCTATCGCGATCTACTTACTTCTGCTGATTTTCGGATCTTTCCTCATAGGTAAAACATTGCTGGAGAAGATTGTTCTTCCTTCGGTTCTGGCAACGATGCATATGAGCTGGGGCTGGGGATTTCTGACATCACCGCGCGGGCTGCTGCCTGAAGAAGAGTAAATATGAAGCGAATTTTCCTGTTGGCGCTCGCGGCAACTTTGGTCGCGCCCATGGCGCAAGCAACAGACATGGTTCCTGATTCATTCACTATTTCAGGTTCGGGTTATGGGCACGGCGTCGGCTTGAGTCAGATTGGCGCCAAGGCGCAAGCCCTCGCCGGGAAAAGTTCAACGGAGATACTTACTTATTATTTTCCCGGAACCCAAGTCAACTCCGTTGATGACGGTGGACTGATTCGAGTGAACGTCGGTCACCAACTCACGACCGCCACTTTAGCT
>CANBRH010000011.1 GCA_947371865.1 Actinomycetota bacterium | reverse complement strand
CAACGCTCGACTGGGTGATGCTTGAGAGACGGTCGCAAATATTGGGTGATAGTGATGAGGTCACAGCCCGCGTTGTGGAGATCTTCAAGGGCTTGCGTCACTTCCTCGCGAGTTTCACCCATTCCCAGAATCAGATTGGACTTAGTTATCAAGCCATAGTCGCGCGCTTGGGTAATGACATCGAGAGAGCGTTCGTACCTAAAGGCAGGCCGGATACGTTTGAAAATACGAGGAACAGTTTCCAAGTTGTGAGCAAAAACTTCGGGTCTGGTTTCAAAGACCTCGTTAAGAAGATGTGCGTGGCCGTTGAAATCAGGGGCCAACATTTCAACGCCCGTACCGGGATTAAGCTCGTGGACGGCGCGAATGGTTTCGGCATAAAGCCATGAACCGCCATCTTCGAGATCATCTCTGGCAACTCCAGTGATGGTGGCATAACGCAATTGCATGGATTTAACGGATTCGGCGACACGCCTTGGTTCATCACGATCGAGCGGGCCTGGTTTGCCAGTGTCAATATTGCAGAAATCGCAACGGCGAGTGCATTGTTCGCCGCCGATCAAGAAGGTCGCTTCACGATCTTCCCAGCATTCAAAGATATTTGGACAGGCGGCTTCTTGGCAGACCGTGTGCAAGCCTTCGTTGACAACCAGCGAACGGAGTTTGGTGTATTCAGGACCCATGTTGGCGCGGGTCTTGATCCATTCCGGTTTGCGTTCGATAGGCGTTTCGGTATTGCGCGCTTCAATACGAAGCAGTTTGCGACCTTCAGGAGCCAGCGTCATGAATTACTCCGCAACCCGTGAGAGAGCTTCGTACATATATTTCTCAACCAATGGGGCTACTTCATCGATGCTGACGGTTCGGCCCAATTCTTGAGAGATTGAAGTAACGCCCGAATCGGTGAATCCACACGGAACGATGGCGCCAAAAGATGCCAAATCTGGATTCACATTAAGGGCAAAACCGTGCATCGTCACGCCTTTTGCAACGCGAATGCCGATCGCCGCAATTTTGCGATCGCCTTTTTCATCACGCAGCCATACTCCAGAGCGTTCGCAATATCTTTCGGCATCGATACCAAGTTCTTGGCAGACGGCGATCAAGGCTGTTTCGATCTCGCGTACAAACCCAACAACTTCATTTCGATTACGCAATTTAATGATGGGGTAGCCGACAAGCTGACCTGGGCCATGCCAAGTGATCTTTCCGCCGCGGTCTACGTTGATAACTGGTGTGCCATCCATGGGACGCTCGTGATCTTCGGTCCGTCGGCCAGCGGTGTACACGGAGGGGTGTTCCAGTAAAATTAGGGTGTTGGGACGTGTCCCGTTGGCCACTCCTTCGTGGATTCGCTTCTGGCTATCCCAAGCAACTTGGTAGTCGATCAGCCCTTGTCGTTTCAACGCAATCCCAGAAGTGGCAATGGGCGTCGTCGTTGAACTCATACCTGCAAGCCTAATTGCGTCGGTGAATTTTCGCTAAACGGGCCAGAGTTCACCCCTTTTGCCCTTATTTGAGCGCGAAAGGGGAGTTCGGCGCAGATAGGGTTGCCTTTTCAAGTTAAGCAACAAAAGGGGCTCGCATGTCGGCAAATCAAGAAGTGATGGATTCAGGAAAATCAAAAGTCAAAGGTCGAAAGGCGATTGCGCTGGCCGCAGTCGTGACGATTGTCTGGCTGGGCATCTCGGGAATCACCGGGCCACTCTTTGGAAATCTTTCCAGCGTCCAGAAAAATGACAATTCTAAGTTTTTGCCAGATAAGGCTGAGTCTTCTCTAGCTGCTACTCAGATCGGCAAATTTGCCGAGAGTTCCTCGTTTAATCAGTTTCCAACTTTGGTCCTCTTTGTGGGCAAGGCCGATGCTGCCAAGGTCGCAAGCGCCAATGCCTTCGTGCAATCTCTGGCAGATAAAACTCTTGTCGATAAGAACGGCGTTGCCTTAACCGACAAGGCCGGAAATCCCGTCACTTTAAAGATCTCCGATTATCTAGCTCCGAACGCTGCTATCGCCGCCTTTCCATCCCAAAATGGTGACGCGATTCTGGCGAACCTGCCTTTGAAGGACACTATCGCCGGAGCATTGCTCTCGGATAAGAAGCCAGTACTTCCTGCCGTGATTGCCACCATTCGCTTCTATGCCACCCAATATGCCAACGCCAACGGTTTCATCACTCACACCACTGGACTTGGCGGACTCTTTGCCGATTTGTTCGATGCCTTCGGCGGAATTGATACCAGCCTTTTGGCCACTACTGGAATTGTTGTTGCAGTTATTTTGATCTTCGTTTATCGATCCCCACTTCTCTGGATCTTGCCGCTGCTCTCTGCGCTCTTTGCATTGACTCTTGCGGGTGGAGTTATCTACGAATTGGCAAAACACAATGTGATTACTTTGGATGGACAATCCCAAGGAATTCTCTCTGTACTGGTGCTTGGCGCGGCGACTGACTATGCATTGTTGTTGATCGCTCGCTATCGCGAAGAGCTTCACCTGCACGCTTCGCGCGTGGATGCCATGAAGATTGCCTGGCGCGGAGTAGTGGAGCCTATTGTGGCTTCCGGCAGCACGGTGACTCTAGGGTTGCTCGTTCTTCTGCTCAGCGAATTAACCAACAATCGCGGACTTGGACCAGTCGGTGCCATCGGCATTGTCTGTGCCATGATCACCATCCTTACTTTTCTGCCAGCCTTGCTTTTGCTCTTTGGCCGTTGGATCTTCTGGCCAAAGCGTCCCAAGTTCGATTCTCACGATGAAAAATTGAGCGGAATTTGGGCCAAAGTTGCTGCTGCAACCGCTCGCAGTCCACGAAAGTACGCTGCAGTATCAGCGTTGCTCTTGGTTATTTTGGCCGGCTTCTCGCCAACTTTGCATTCCAATGGACTTTCCACTTCTCAGTCCTTCACTGCACGCACTGACTCGGTCGTAGGACAAGAACAACTTTTGAAGTATTTCCCAGGCGGAGCCGGACAACCAACTCAGATTGTTGTTGCTGCTGACAAAGCAACGGAGGCCACAACGGCTCTCAAGGCAATCAAAGGCGTCAGCGTGGTCGTTCCGCAAACAGTTTCGCCAATAGTTCCGGGACAACCTATGCCGGATACCAAAGTTGTAGGCGGCAAAGTTTTGCTCAACGTAACGTTGGCGAACTCGCCGGATTCCAATCTTGCTGTCAATTTAATTCCGACGATTCGTGCCGCGGTTCATAAAGTTGATTCAACGAGCGTTGTCGGCGGAACTTCAGGTGTGTACTACGACATTCACCAGGCAACTCGACATGATCAACGTTTAATCATTCCAGTGATCCTCCTCCTGATTGCATTAATTCTTGCCCTGTTGCTCCGTTCGATCGCCGCTTCGGCACTCTTGCTTGCGACGGTCGTACTTTCCTTCTTGGCAACACTTGGTGCATGTGCATTGGTATTTCATCACCTGTTCCACTTTGCCGGAGAGGATTCCTCCTTCCCGCTCTTTGCCTTCGTATTCCTCGTAGCATTAGGAATCGACTACAACATCTTCTTGATGACTCGAGTACGTGAAGAGACAATCAAATTTGGAACTCGCAAGGGCATGACCAAGGGCGTGACTGTTACTGGTGGTGTCATTACCTCAGCTGGAATTGTTTTGGCAGCGACCTTTGCAGTGTTAGGCGTTCTGCCGCTGGTCTTCCTGGCCGAATTAGGTTTTGCCGTGGGCTTTGGTGTCCTGCTCGATACTTTGGTCGTCCGTTCTATCTTGGTACCAGCTTTGGTGCACTTGATTGGTCCTAAGATCTGGTGGCCATCCAAGCTACAAAACGAGACCGAAACTTCGGATAAGTAGACGCTTGCTTTGAAAAACATCGCTTCTCGCCCGCGCGTAGGCCTGGTCGGCTATGGGCTGGCGGGAAGAGTTTTTCATGCCCAACTGTTGAAGGCCGCCGGGTTTGAACTGGCTGCCATTGTTACAACAAACGAGGAACGTAAAGCCCAAGCATCTTCGGATTTTCCGCAAGCGCGCATTAGGCCCACTTTTTCGGAAATTTTGGATGACGATCTAGATCTCATTGTTATCGCTTCAGCAAATTCAGTGCATGCCGATCAGGCAATCCAGGCCTTGCTCGCTGGAATTCCAGCCGTGGTAGATAAGCCCATGGCGCTTAACCTTGCTGAAACTCAAAGGATCGCTGAGGTAACGCAAGCCACTGGCATCCCTGTCTCGGTTTTCTACAACCGTCTTTGGGATAGCGACACACTTACTATTAAAAAAGCTCTTTTAGAAAATGTACTTGGCAATGTCTTTCGGATGGATTCGCGTTTTGAAAGGTTCCGACCTACGCCAAACCCATCTTCCTGGCGAGAACGAGACAACTTCGAAGCGGGCGGTGGGACGCTCTTAGATTTGCAGAGCCACCTTGTCTCGATAGCGCTCCATTTGTTCGGACCTGCTCAGTTAGTTCATTCTTCGGTGCGCTCGATCCGAGGCCATGCTGACGATGATGTGGTCTTGGTGCTCAAGCACGATTCGGGGATGGACTCATACTTGTCGGCATCGGCAATTGTTGGAAGTCCGGGACCGAGGGTGCGTCTCATGGGCGATAAAGGAGCTCTGGTTATTCCTGAACTTGATCCGCAAGAAGCTTTGCTGCGACAAGGAATCATTCCCAGTGATGGTGTTTGGCAAGTGCCAACCTCGTCAGAGGCCCTGTTATATCGAGGAGAAGACGTCGTTGTTTACCCATCCGTAGATGGAAACTATCCGCACTTCTACGACGCGGTTCGGGCGGCGTTGAAGGGCGAAGGTCCTTGGCCCACATCCGTTCACCAGGCGCTGGCGGTTGCAATAATTCTGGAAGAGGCTAGAAAGGTATCGATCCATTCATGAGCGTTCACTGCGACACAATCGTTATCGGTGCCGGACTCGCTGGATTGGCTGCGGCTCGAATTCTGCAAGATAACGGGCATGAAGTGCTGGTCGTGGAAAGTTCCGATCGAGTGGGTGGTCGCGTCACCAGTGATGAAGTCGATGGCTTTATCTTGGATCGAGGATTTCAAGTAATCAATCCCAGCTACCCTGAAGTTATCGCTCTTCGACTTTTAGACGATTTGGAATTTTGTCCAATCACGCCTGCGATTCGCATCAGCCGCGACAGTGGAGACTTGCTAGTTGGTGACCCGCGTAATTCATTAAAGTTCTTGCCTGGACTTATGCGAGGAAATTCCGGTTCGCTCTCCGAGAAGATTGCCTTTCTCAATTTTCTTCGCACAAGGCAAGGGCCTCACAAATCATTTGGTACTGCCTGTCTTAAGTTCCCAGGCTTTGCTGCCGAAACTTTAAATCCCTTTCTACAAGGCGTAACGTTATGCGATCCAGCCTTGGTCTCGGCAGAGGTAATTCGCGAAATCCTCGGATATTTCACTAAGGCGATTCCAGGCGTGCCGCGCTATGGCGTGAAAAAGTTTTCCGAGAAACTGGCGTTGCCCGTTAGAAATATCCATCTCAACGAAATCGTTCAAAGTATCGATGGCACCACAGTTCGCACTTCTACCACCGAATTTTCAGCCACGAATGTAGTCGTGGCAACGGATCTGACCACAGCAGCCCAATTACTGGACCTCACCGATTCGCCCCGCGCTTGCGAAAGTACTACTTGGTACCACTCCACAACCACACGGTTAGATGGCGATGATTATTTGGTAGTTGACCAATTAGCCCCGATCGCCAATTCAATTGTTATCTCACGCGTCTCGAGCGCTTATGCGCCTATCGACACGCATTTAATTGCGACCACGACAATTTCACCAATCTCTGAAAGCGAAGTTCGCAGATGGCTAGCGAAATTGTGGAGCGCGGATACGCGCGGTTGGAATCTAGTTGCGAGTTATCAGATGAAGCAGGCTCTGCCGCTACATACTAATTATCCACGCGAAGATTTTACGGTGCGCGAGAACGTGTACGTAATCGGTGATCACCGAGCTATGCCATCTCAGCAAGGTGCGTTATCCAGCGGAAGAAAAGTCGCCGAAGCGATTATTCGATCAACTCAGCTAAAGCATTAATGACGTGCGGGTAGTCGAAGGTAAAGCCATCCTCTTGTAATTGTTGGGGGATGACTTTCTTGGAACCCAAAACTTCACTCGAGAACCCGCCCATAGCAATTCTTAGTGCAAATGCCGGGACCGGGAAAACTGCAGGACGATGAAGAGCACGTGCAAGTGCTGCCGTGAACTCTTGATTCGTGACCGGGTTTGGAGATGTCAGATTTACTGGACCTGAGATCTTAGACTCCAAAAGATGGCAGATCGCGCGAATTTCATCGTGCAACGTGATCCATGACCACCATTGTTGTCCGGAACCCAGACGTCCACCTAGGCCTAAGCGAAACAGCGGAATAAGTTTTCCGAGCGCTCCGCCCGTAGGATCGAGAACTAAACCGGTGCGGATTTTTACGGTGCGAACATCGCCAGCCAAGTCGGCGGCGCCTTCCCATTCGCGGCACACAGTGGCCAAGAAATCATCACCAGCACGATCGCTTTCGACAACGGCACGATTGCCGGATTCGCCATACCAACCAACTGCGCTGGCAGAGATGAAGACATCGGGTTTAACGGTTGCGACCGCATTCGCCATTGCGGTGGTACCAAACAACCTAGAATTAAGAATGGTGGCTTTGTACTTTGGTGTCCAACGCTTGTCGCCAACACCGGCGCCAGCTAAATGAATAACGGCATTGACGCCTTCGAGTGCGTGGAGATCAACAGTTCCGGCGATGGGGTCCCAAGAAATTTCATCAGGGGACTTGGCCTCGCGGCGCACAAAGCGTTGAACTGTGTGACCTTCACTGCGAAGGTGACCTACAAGAGCCGTACCAATAAGACCAGATGCACCAGAAATTGCGATGCGTTGCGGAGGAGTCACCGATTACAACCCGAGGTCGGCTTCGAAGCGACCTTCTTCAAGTCGAGTCTTCAATGTAACCAGGAATCGCGCAGCATCTGCACCATCAACGATTCGATGATCGTAGGAAAGTGCGAGATAGACCATAGAACGGATGGCAATGGTTTCTCCGCCATCCTCGCCCTTCATAACAACTGGTCGCTTAACGACTGCGCCGAGACCCAAGATGGCAACTTGCGGTTGATTAATAATCGGAGTATCAAAGAGTGCTCCGCGGCTTCCAGTGTTGGTGAGCGTAAATGTTCCGCCACCGAGTTCATCCGGAGTGATCTTGTTGTCGCGAGTACGAGCTGCAACATCTGAAATTTTGCGAGCTATGGCTCCGATGTTGAGATCGCCGGCATCGCGAATGACTGGTACCAGCAATCCACGTTCGGTATCAACTGCCAGACCAAGATGTTCGGCGCCGTGATAGATGACGTTGTCGCCATCGATCGAGGAGTTAAGAACGGGATGTTGCTTCAGCGCTTCACACACAGCGACCGAGAAGAACGGTAAGAAGGTGAGCTTGACGCCTTCGCGAGCTTCAAAGCCTGCCTTGGCGCGATCGCGCAAACGCGAAATTTTGGTGACATCGACTTCAACAACCGTGGTGAGTTGAGCGCTTGTCTGTAGGGATTCAACCATGCGCGCTGCAATAACTTTACGCAAGCGAGTCATCGGCACCGTAGTTCCACGCAATGGTGAGACCGCAACGGGCTTGGCTACAGAAGGAGCAGATGAAGCAGGAGCGCCTGAAGATGCTGGCGAACTTGGCGCTGCTGGCTTAGCTGCAGCGAGTACATCTTCCTTGCGGATGCGGCCGCCAATGCCACTTCCTACGACGGTAGATAGATTTACGCCCTGTTCAGAGGCAAGCTTGCGAACGATTGGAGTCACGTAGCTCTCATCAGCGGCAACCGGAGCAACGGGAGCAACAGGCGCAACCGGAGCAACGGGAGCAACAGGAGCAGGCTGTGCAACCGGGGCAACTACCACTGGAGCGGCTGGGGCAGCGGCGACTTCTGGAACAACGGGCGCAACCGGAACAGCAACGACAACCGGCGCGACAGGTGCGTCGGGAGCTGCGGCTGGAATAGCAGCACCAGCACTTCCGATGGTTGCCAATCGTGCGCCAACTGGAACAGTGGCATCGACTGGAACTTCAATGGAAAGAATTGTTCCGGTGACAGGAGAGGGGATTTCAGTATCAACTTTGTCAGTAGATACTTCCAAGAGCGCTTCATCCGCGGTGACGGTATCTCCAACGTTCTTTAGCCAACGAGTTACGGTTCCTTCAGTTACAGATTCACCGAGAGCTGGCATTGTGACGATCGTGCCGGCGCTAGTGGCAACGGGCGGAGCAACAACTGGTGCGACCACAACAGGTGCGACTACTTGCTCAACAACTGGAGCTGGGGCTGCAACAACTGGCGCATCGGCGACAAGAGCAACAGCAGCCGGTACTTCAACAATAGGGGCAACGGGCGCGACTGGAACCGCGGCGCCATCTTCAATGACAGCGAGTTCGGCACCGACGGCAACAGTTTCATCTACTTGAACGACGATTCGCTTAACGGTTCCGGCGACTGGTGAGGGAATCTCGGTATCAACTTTGTCGGTCGACACTTCGAGAAGCGGTTCATCAATGGCAACCTGATCTCCCTCGGCCTTAAGCCAACGAGTTACAGTTCCTTCGGTAACGCTCTCTCCGAGCGCAGGCATCGTTACTGAAAAAGTCATTGATTATTCTCCAATTACCCGTGTGCGTGAAGTGGTTTGCCTGCAAGTGCCATGTGCGCTTCGCCCATAGCTTCTGACATTGTTGGGTGAGCATGAATGAGAGGTGCGACGTCATCTGCTTCTGCCTCCCAGTTGTAGATCAACTGAGCTTCGGCAAGAAGTTCGCCAACGCGGGCACCCACCATGTGAATACCGAGGACTGGACCGTTCTTCTCTGCAACTAATTTGATCGAACCGGCAGTCTTGAGAATGTTTGCCTTGCCATTTCCGGCCAGGTCATATGTAAGTTCAACGACGTCATATCCACGTTCCTTAGCGATGGCCGTAGTAAGACCAACGGATGCCACCTCAGGCTCAGAGTAGGTAACGCGCGGTACACCGTCGTAATTGATGGGACGAGGATTGAGTCCGGCGATCTCTTCGGCAACCAATATTCCTTCGCCAAAACCGACGTGTGCCAATTGCAGGGTTGGGATCAAATCGCCCACTGCCCAGATTCCAGGAACATTGGTTCGGCATTTGTTGTCGACCAGGACATAGCCACGGTCCATCGCTAGCCCGGCTTCTTCGTAACCTAAGTTGGCAGAGACGGGACCACGACCCACGGAAACAAGAAGTACTTCGGCGGTGAATGTAGCGCCGTTTTCCAATGTGACAGTAACGCCATCAGGACCTTTGGTGGCTGAGGCAAAGCGAGTTCCAACTTCGAACTTGATGCCGCGCTTGCGAAATGCACGCTCGAGTTGCTTGCTGGTGGACTCATCTTCCAACGCGACCAAACGAGGCAAGGCTTCGATGATCGTTACATCAGAACCAAATGACTTCCACACCGATGCGAATTCGCAGCCGATGACGCCGCCACCAAGAACAATTGCCGTTGCAGGTACTTTCTCCATCTTGGTTGCATGATCGCTGGTAACGATCTGAACGCCGTCGATCTCCAAACCAGGGAGAGTGCGGGCGTATGAGCCAGTGGCTAAAACGATGTTCTTGCCCGTGTATTGAACTCCATTGACTTCAATAGCGTTCTTTGCGACGAGTCGGCCGTGACCTTCGATATAAGCGATGTTTCGAGATTTAACCAAACCTTGCAGTCCTTTGTGGAGTTTGGAGATCACGCCATCTTTGTAGGCATTAACAGCCAACATATCCATCGAAATAAATGAGGCATTGACGCCGAATTCCGATGCATGGCGAGCGCTGTCAGCAACTTCGCCCGCATGGAGGAGCGCCTTTGTGGGGATGCAACCACGGTGCAGGCAGGTGCCGCCTAGTTTGTCTTCCTCGACCAAAGCAACGGAAAGTCCCAATTGGGCGGCACGGAGGGCGCAGGCATATCCGCCGCTACCTCCACCAAGAATAAGAAGATCAAATTCAGACACGGTCAACCCTTCGAGTATTAAACGGCAGACGCTAATCCTGCCACGAATTTGGCAGCGATTTCCCGCTCAAAGTGGCCTGGGTTACCCCTGGCTCAGGGCTAATTCGGCCAATCGGACCAAGGCTCGGAGAGAGACACCCGTTCCTCCGACGGGCGTATAGCCGAAAGCATCGCCGCTGTTGTAAGCGGGGCTGGCAATATCTAGGTGTAGCCATGGATTTTCTGGTCGTATGAACTCGCGCAAGAACATACCGGCGACCAGCATGCCTCCCATGCGATCGCCCATATTGGCTATATCTGCGACCGGGGAGTCAAATGTGGGACGAAGCTCTTCCGGGAAGGGCATTGGCCAGAAACTCTCTCCACTTTCAGAAGATGCCTGCAGAAAGAGGGTTTGAAATTCAGGATTGTTCGTCATGAGAGCGCTCATGCGGGTTCCGAGCGTCACGCCTTGATGGCCGGTCAAAGTCGCCACATCGACCACACCAAGGAATGTGGCGCCAGACTTATCCAGCGCTGCGAACTCTTGAGCACGAACGAGTGCATCGCCCAGAACTAACCGTCCCTCGGCATCTGGATTAATGACTTCAACGGTTTTGCCGCCATACATCGAGATGATGTCGCTTGGACGTGTAGCAGTCGAGGAAACCATATTTTCAGCGAGGGCAGCCCATCCATCCACTGCAATGTTTAGCTTTAATTCGGCGATCGCCATAACTGCGGCGATAACTGCAGCGGCGCCACTCATGTCACTCTTCATCGCTTCCATGCCGTCAGCCGGTTTGAGCGCCAAGCCACCAGTATCAAAAGTTATTCCTTTGCCGACAAAAGCGATCCGACTCTTAGCCTTCGGTGGCGAGTAGGAGACCCGAAGGAGGCGAGGAGGGGTGGCTGAACCCTGACCCACTGCCGAAATTCCACCGTACCCCTTTTGACGCAACGAAACTTCGTTCAAGATCTCAACTTTCAAGCCAAGGGCGCTCGCTTCATTCTTCATGCGCTCGGAGAAAGTTTTGGGAGTTAAATAGTTGGGAGGAGTATTGATTAAGTCGCGGACCAAGGTAGTTCGACGACCAAGAATTCCGGCTCGTCGTATCGCACTTTTTGCGGCGCTGGCGCCAGCGAATTCCGAAACGATGACCGCAGTGACTAAAGGCGGCAACGCGGCCTTCTTACTATCTTTTCTGAACTCCGAAAAAACGTATCCGCCCAGTGCGGCGCCTTCGCCAATTGCGGCCAATTCTTCTACGGAAGAATGTGGCAGCAAATAGTTAGCTGTCTCATTTCCTACTAGGGATCGCGTAGCAGCACCACTGGCTCGTCGGAGAAGTTCGTGATCGAAGTGTGTACCTGTACTTCCGAGCCCTGTGAAGATGACAAGACGAGGTTTGCTAAATGGGACTTTGATTACTTCGTCGATAGCGCCACTGGCGCCAAGGTCCTTAAGAATAGAAAGTAATTGCTTCTTCTCCTCAGCAGAAGGGAAGGATTTCTTCGTTCTCGATTCGATATTGTGAATCGCAAGTTTGCCATTCTTGGAGGAAAGACCCAAGACAATGGGACCAATACCTGGCGAGGACGCAAGTTTGAGAGCAGTCATTTTCCTACATTAGACGATAAGTTACGAACATGAAATCTCCGTTATTTGATTGGCATCACACCGCAGGCGCAAAGCTGGCCGATTTCGGCGGATGGGATATGCCGATCGAGTATCCCAAGGGCGCCGTCGATGGTTTTACTGGCGGAGTATTGGCAGAGCATGCGGCTGTGCGTGAACGGGTGGGGCTTTTCGATGTTTCCCACTTGGGCAAGATTTCAGTTCAAGGACCACATGCGCGGGAATTCTTGAACGAAATGATCACCAACGATTTGCTTCGAATCTCCTCTGGTAGCGCTCAGTACAACTTGCTTTGCGATGCTAGCGGTGGGGTTATCGACGACTTGATTGTCTATCAGAAGAGCGAATCAGACTTTTTCCTCATTCCTAATGCGGCAAACTGCGCTGATGTCTTTGCGGTGTTGGTTAAAAACGCTCCGGACGATATTTCCGTAGTCAATGTGCACCAGAGCTATGGAGTTCTTGCTCTTCAAGGTCCGCTCAGCAAGAAAGTTATGGACTCTTTGGGGCTCTCTCTTGACCTCGACTACATGCAATTTACCGAAGTCGAAATTCCTGGTCATGCATCTTTGGGCAAAGTGATTGTCTGCCGGACCGGCTACACGGGTGAATTCGGTTACGAATTGCTTCCCCTATGGGAGAGCGCACTGCCTCTCTGGGAACTTCTTGTTAAAGAGGTTTCAGCTCAAGATGGACGAGTTTGTGGACTAGGGGCGCGCGACACTTTGCGCACCGAAATGGGCTATCCACTCCACGGGCACGAACTCTCCCTGCAAATCTCTCCGCTCCAAGCAAATGCCGGTTGGGCGGTCGCTTTATCCAAACCCAAATTTGAAGGCAGCGCAGCTCTCGTAACCGAAAAAACAGCGGGAGTTGCTCGCATTATGCGCGGCCTCTTGGTCGCAGATCGCGGAATTCCACGCGCTGGTATGTATGTCATGGATGCAGAAGATCAAGTACTGGGGACTATCACAAGCGGAACTTTTTCCCCAACCTTGAAAACTGGAATTGCACTGGCATTAATTTCACCCTCAATAAAGCTGGGGGATGAAGTCATTATTGATGTGCGGGGACGGAAAAGTACGGCCACTGTTGTCAAACTTCCGTTTGTGCCATCGCACGTTCGCTAAACTCGATCTTCTTTCGCGGCAACAATAACTGGACGACCAGAGTCAAGGGTATAGACGTTAATACGATTGTCGAAGGCTTCACGAAGTTCGGCAGAGTGAATAACGGACGCGGCAGGACCATCCAAAAGGATACGACCTCCGTGCATGACAACTATTCGTTCGGCATACATTGCCGCCAAAGTTATGTCATGCATTGTTGAAATAATCGTGACACCGCGATCCTTCAAAATCTCTATGTTGTTGAGAGTGGCGATTTGATGATGCAGATCTAGGGCGCTGGTGGGTTCGTCCAGCAAGATGATCTCTGGTTCCTGAGCTAGAGCTCGAGCGATCAAAGCTCTTTGCATTTCTCCACCGGAAAGCGCAGCCACATGTTGTTTATGGAGACCAAAAAGTTGGGTCTGTAGCAGAATTTCATAAATCAAATTCCTACTTTTAAGGGATTCTTTTCCCCAACCATCTCTCTTGGCCCGTCCCAGCGCAACGTATTCAGCAACGGTCATTCCCATAGGTATTTGGGGTTGTTGTGGAACGAAAGCCACATTTCGCAAATGATTGCGGTAAACCTCTTGCCCATTTTGCATAATTGATCCGGAATATGGTTGCAACCCCAATAACGCCTTGAGAAAAGTCGTTTTGCCCGCGCCATTCGGGCCTACCAAGCAAGTCCATTTCGTAAGTGGGATGTCGACACTTATGTGATTGAGGATTAGTTTCTCGCTTGCACGAATCGATAAGTCTTGAACGCTAATCATGAACTAACTCGCTTTCTACGCAAGACGACCAAAAAGAATGGGGCGCCGACAAAGGCAGTGATGACTCCGATGGGAAGTTCAGCGGGGGAGAGCAAAGTTCGGGCTCCTAAATCTGCAATCACTAGAAATGCTGCACCCATCATGGCAATGGCCCCAAGAGAGCGATTTGTAACTCGGTGGGTAATGCCACGAACCAAGTGAGGCACGACGATTCCGACAAAACCAATGAGGCCACTTGCCGACACTGCCGTTGCGGTGGCCAAGGTGGCCGCTGCTACGGCAATAATGCGAAGTCGATTCGGATTTATACCAAGGGAGAAAGATTCTTCATCGCTGAGCATTAGGCCATCAAGCTGTTTGGAGACGACAATCAAGATTGCGATTGCAGAGAGAATATAAAGACTTGACCACCTAACTACTTGCCAATTGGCAACGGTAAGTTCACCCAAAATCCAGGAATAGACCGGACGAAGAGCGCTGCTGTGGCGCTGTTGGAGATACGTCTGAATGGCGGTTGCGAAAGAACCCACAGCGATTCCGGAAAGCAAAAGTGAATTTGGCTCAGCAAAGAATTTCCCCGAAATAAAGAAAGTTGTTAATACCGCTAGGACCCCGCCCATAAACGAAAAGATGGGCAAGAGGCCGTACACATTTCCGCCAGAACTCGTTATTGCCAAAGTGGCGCCGAGACCGGCCCCAGCTGCAGCGCCTAAAAGGTAAGGATCTGCCAGAGGGTTACGAAAGACCGTTTGATAAACGGCACCACTGCTCGCTAAAGCCGCACCGACAAGAGCGGCCAAGAGAACACGGGGGAGTCGAAGGTCTAATAGAAGTACTCGTTCTTGTCCGGATAAACCACCTGGCGCGCCAAATAGGGTACGCAAGATCTTGCCAAAGTTAAGCGAGATAGGACCAAAGCTGACACCTATCAAGGCAACAAGCAAAAGAATCACGGCGCTGATGGCGGTTATACGCCAATTCCAGATTCGACCGATGCCGACAGACGCACCGTGATTTCTTTCGCTCATAAAATTTAGTTGATCTTTGAAATTGAGTCGGCGATAAATTGATAGAACTGCACAAGTCGTGGTCCCCAACGTGACGGAATGTCAGAAGGAAGTTCGACTACGTGGCCATTCTTTACGGCATCAATCGCGTTCCAACCGGGTCTAGCCGCCAAAGTTGTAACGCTCTCGCCGTACTGGGCATCGCCTAAGAAAACGATTTGTGGGTTGGTGGTTACTAAATACTCTTGAGAGAGTTGTGGGTAGCCAGAGGCGTCTGCCCCCGCTGCTTTGTCGGCGATATTGAGCAAATTGAAGTCGGAATAGACGTGGCCAATAAAGGTATTTGAAGTAGCAGAGTAGAGGGTCGAATCTAGTTCATGGAAAAATGTTAAAGGTACTTTTCGTTTTGCCTTGGCGATGATTCCGCTGATGGAAAGCTTCATGGATGCTACTAATGTTCTAGCTTTGATTAGATGATTGGTCGCTGCCCCAATGGCCAATATTTCTTGATATGCATCCGAGAGTCGATCCGGAGCTTTCTCCATGAGAACGGGGATTTTCAATAGAGTGAGAGATTTGCGCACTGCCGTTGAGTTCGTGGAATCGACCGAAAGAATTATGAGGTCCGGTTTCTTTGCTGCCAGCGCTTCTACGTTGGGGGTGAATGCACTCAACTTTGTAATGGGCGCATTTGCTGGATAGTTAGACAAGTTGTCGACTGCGATGACTTGTGACCCTGCGCCAAGAGCAAAGAGATTTTCAGTGGCCGTCGGGGAGAGGGAAATGATGCGTTTGGGGACGCCAACAATCTTTGTTGAAAATCCACCGGACTGCACCACGATTGTTGGAACTTTTGCCGCGGCTTGGCTATGGCCGAGCGGCGCAACAAGCGTGATTAACAAGGAAATGGGTAAGACGTACCTAAATCGTGACATAAAAAAACTCCCTCAAACTTTGAGGGAGGAAGAAGGGCTTACTTGCTTAAGTGTTCCTTAAGTTCGCGAGGCCCGACCTTCCTCCGAGGTCGGATACATCAGCTTTGGGTTAGGCGACCTGGCTCAGACATGTGAGGATGTCTTTTACAGTTGCGGGAACAGCGTCGGAATTTCACCGAACTTCGCTAAACACATTGCTACTGCTTTAGGAAAACCTTTGGCAGCGAGTGAAAATTAGCACGAACTCCGTGCGAATACATCGATAGTCCGTTTTAATACGATCTAGTCGCGGCGTCGGCGTCCGATTCCAACGGCAATGCCAATAGCAATGATGATCGCTCCGGCCACAATCGAAAGTTGGACGGCTTCGAAGCCATGCTCATCGTCGCGAATTCGATGTTCAGGTTCCAGTTTCTCATTGCTCGCGGGGGTGGCTGAACTTCCGTAGAGCGCGGGGGTTGGACCCGTCGAGGGTGATTCATCAGCCCGCGCTGGAGAAAGCGGAACAGCGAGTCCAAGGAGTAGCAAACTAACAACCGCGGAAACTTTTCTCATGGCCTCAGAGTACGCTCTCATCCATGGAATATCGTCGCTTGGGTAGCAGTGGAATGTATGTCTCAGAGATCTCTTACGGAAACTGGATAACCCATGGTTCACAGGTGGAAGAAGAAGCAGCCATAAAGTGCGTAACAGCGGCTCTGGATGTCGGAATCACTACCTTCGATACCGCAGATGTGTATGCAGGTACTCGGGCTGAGGTTGTTCTGGGTAAAGCCTTAAAGGGCGTCAAGCGCGAGAGCTACGAACTTTTCACCAAGGTCTACTGGCCAACTGGTGAGGGCCGAAATGATCGCGGCCTCTCCCGAAAACACATCATGGAATCGGTCCATGCCTCGCTCAAGCGGCTCAATACCGACCACATTGATCTCTATCAATTCCATCGATTTGATTTTGAAACACCTTTGGAAGAGTCGCTTTCTGCATTCGATGATCTCATTCGTCAAGGGAAAGTTCATTACATCGGATTTTCCGAGTGGACTTCAGATCAAATTTCGCATGCTCTGTCCATTCAAAAGCAACGCGGCTATAACCAATTTGTTTCAAGTCAGCCGCAATATTCAATGCTCTGGCGGGTTATCGAAAGCCAAGTTGTTCCTCTCTGCGTGCAAGAGGGAATTGGTCAGATCGTCTGGTCGCCAATTGCTCAAGGCGTTTTGACAGGAAAGTACCTACCCGGAAAGGAAGCCCCGGCTGGCTCACGTGCTACAGATAAGAAGAGTGGTGCGGGCATGATTTCGGGTTGGATGCGGGATGAAGTGCTGGAAGCCGTTCAACAATTGCGCCCCATTGCAGATGAAGTTGGCCTTTCACTTTCACAGTTGGCTTTGGCGTGGGCGCTTCAAAACCAGAATGTTTCCTCTGTGATTATGGGAGCAACCAAGCCATCTCAGGTCAAAGAGAATGTGAAAGCCTCTGGGGTCAAGCTGGATGCGGAAATCATGTACCGCATTGATGTGGTTCTGGGAGATATCCCCGAGCGCAACCCCGATAAGACCGTGAGTCCAAACCCACGCGCTTAGAGAAAAGAAGCTAGATCTTTTCTCCGCGCTTGATTTGAGGTGCGGGGGCGCGCATTCGTCGCATCTGGGTCGATCTCAACCAGCCATACATTCCCAGCCCTTTTGTAGGTGTACCTGGGAATTTCTTCGCTACAAGCTTTCGAATCTTGAAGGTGAAGAGAAAGCCAGAGAGCAGTGAGTAGAGCATCGCTGAATACATAAAAAGTATCGCCATCAATTGCACATATCGATTAGGGATAACCGTTAAAACTAAGACGATGACAATGACCGGCAAGAAGTATTCACCAATGGATCGATGAGAGTCCACATAGTCCCGAACGAATTTGCGTACTGGACCTTTGTCACGCGCTGGAAGGGCTGATTCATCGCCGCGCATATAAGCCTCACGAGCAGCGCGTCTGCGAACGGTCGCTTGTTCGCGATCACGAAAGCGTTCTGCCTTGTTCTTGGCAGGTGCTAGCGAATTTACTTTCCGTTTTGCCTCGGCCTCTTTGCGAGTAGGAGTCGCACGGCCTTTGCCAGATTTGTCGCTGGCAGCAGAATCAGATGAAGAATTGGTGTTTGCGCGATCGCTCATGTGGTTACGGTAGGGCCAGCATTCTTTCCAATGCAACTTTGGCGAATTGAGCCGTTTCGCTCTCCACCTGAATTCGATTGACCAAGCGCCCCGAGACAAGAGATTCCATGGCCCAGACAAGATGGGGCAGATCTATCCGGTTCATGGTGGAGCAATAACAGACTGTTTTATCGAGAAAGAGCACGCGCTTGTCGGTGAATCGTGCCGCGAGCCTGGAGACCAGATTGAGTTCAGTTCCGACGGCCCAGATGGAGCCCGACGGTGAATCGGCAATGGTCTTAATAATCATTTCAGTACTTCCAACGACATCAGAATTGGAGACGACTTCGTGCTGGCATTCCGGATGCACCAAGATCTTTACCCCGGGGACTTGAGCGCGCATCTGTGCAATGTTGTCGAGTGAGAACCGTCCGTGGACCGAGCAATGTCCACGCCAGAGAATTACTTTTGCTGACTTAATCTCCTGGTCAGTAAGTCCACCTTGAGGTTTCCAAGGGTTCCAGAGCACGCAATCTGAGAGGTCGAGTCCTAATTTGAGTACAGCAGTATTTCGACCCAAATGTTGGTCCGGCAAAAAGAGGATCTTCTCACCTTTCGAAAATGCCCACGACATCGCTCGTTCAGCGTTGGAAGAAGTGCAGACCGCGCCACCGTTTCGACCAGTGAACGCTTTGATCGCAGCTGTTGAGTTCATGTAGGTAATTGGAATCGTGGTGTTAGCAACCCCTAGTTTCGTAAGCGCCTTCCAGCAATCCTCCACTTGAGTAGCGCTTGCCATGTCAGCCATGGAACAACCAGCGGCTAGATCAGGCAGGATCACTTTCTGCTCGGGCGTGGTCAAAATATCGGCACTCTCTGCCATGAAATGCACTCCGCAGAAAAGTACATATTCGGCCGCGGAATTCTCAGCGGCGGCTTGCGCTAATTTGAAGGAGTCGCCCGTGATATCTGCAAATTGGATGACTTCTTCGCGCTGGTAGTGGTGACCCAGAATCATGGCACGGGCACCGAGGGCGGCACGGGCTACCTGGGCTCGCTGAACCAAGCCGGGATCACTGGCGGCAGGAAGAGCGCCGTCACAGGAGACACCTCGTTCGCTGGCCAAGTCTTGCCCCTGTCCCAATAGCAGCAAATCAGAGAGCGACATGGCGCAATTGTCTACCTAATAATGATCGATAGCCAACCCAAAGGAATAGATTTGGCGCGCGCGGGGTTACCTGAGGCAGTAACCTTTGCACCAGACTTTGAACCAGTTTTGAACCAGTTTTGAAGAACAACGGCAGGTCCACATTCAGTAATAGGGGAGAGACATGAGCACAGAGACCACAACGGACATCACCATTCAGACTGCTGGGATTGCGCTGACCGATGTAGCTGCAACCAAAGTTGCCGCACTTCTCGCTCAGGAAGGTCGCGACGATCTCAGCCTGCGCGTAGCAGTTCAACCTGGTGGATGTTCGGGACTTCGTTACCAACTCTATTTTGACGATCGCGCGCTCGATGGCGACACCATTTCTGAATTCGGTGCTGTCAAAGTCGTTACCGACAAGATGAGCACTCCTTATCTCATGGGTGCATCTATTGATTTTGTCGATACCATCGAAAAGCAGGGCTTCACCATCGACAATCCCAATGCTCAAGGTTCATGTGCCTGCGGAGATTCTTTCAACTAAATTTCTTTAAGTTGTAAGTAATTTAGGGGCAGGGGCAATAATGCTCCTATGAAAATCGCCGTTGCTGGTTCCGTTGGTAATGATCATTTGATGACCTTCACCGGCAAATTCACCGACTCACTAGTCGCGGAATCCCTATCGAAGGTTTCACTCTCCTTCTTGGTGGACAGCCTCGATATTCGTCGAGGTGGATGTGGGGCCAACATCTCATTTGGAATGGCCGCTCTTGGGCTCAATCCCATCTTGATTGCGGCCGTGGGTAAAGATTGGGCCGATTACGACGCCTGGCTCAGTCGACACGGAGTGGACACATCACATGTTCACATCTCTCAGAGCCTTTTTACCGCCACATTTATGGTCACAACGGACGATGACTTAAATCAAATCGCTTCTTTCTTTCCTGGAGCAATGAGCGAAGCGCGCGAAATTGAACTTGGACCCATCATCGATAAAGTCGGGAAATTTGATCTTTTAGTTATCTCTCCTGATGACCCAGAGGCCATGATTCGACATTCTGAAACCGCTCGAAACCTTCAGATTCCCTTTGCTGCCGATCCTTCTCAACAGATGGCGCGCATGAGTGGTGAAGAAATCAAATTACTCGTAGATGGCGCAACTTATTTGTTTCTCAATGAATACGAACTCGCACTGGCATTGCAGAAGACCGGTTGGACGAATGCCGAACTCATGGACCGAGTCAAAGTTCGAGTTATTACTTTGGGATCTGATGGTGTGCGGGTAGAAGAGCACGGAAAAGCAAATGTTGAAGTGTCAGTTCCGCAAGAGCAAGGAAAAGTAGATCCCACGGGAATTGGCGACAGCTTTAGATCAGGCTTTATTGCTGGTCTTTCTTGGGGTTTTAGCCACGAACGTTGCGCTCAGTTGGGTTCTATGTTGGCCACGTACTGCCTTGAAACTAAAGGGACTCAGGAATACCGCTTCGACGAGACTGAATTTTTGTCGCGATTTGAACTCGCTTATGGGAAATTGGCGCGATCAGAGATCGAAGGAAAGATCAAACCTCATCTTGTTGGCTAATTGTTGGCTAATTTTTTCTCGTTACTAAATATCTATGAACACCTTGAGGGGCTACTAGGTTTTTGGTCATTCGAGCCCAAGCGTTCAGATCAGCAGATGTTGCGGGGTCATCGCTCAGTAAAGTGAGTGAATCGCCTATTTCAACGCTGGTCAGCGCCTTGGCAAGTTCGATAATCGGCAAAGGGCACCGCTTTCCGCGGGCATCGATAATTTTGCCAGTCATTTATTCACGTTGTTTTTCTACGAGCCGTTTGAGTACTGGTAGAAAAGCTTCGATCTCAGCGATGGTTACCCGGTGATGAAGCCGTAGTCGGATATTTCCTTGCGAGAGCAGCCCCATTCCTTTGAGAACATGGCTGGCCTCTAGATTTGCCGAGATGCAAGCCGAACCTGAATCAACAGCGAATCCTTCGGCGGCTAAATCGGCCTGCAACCGCTCGGCATCTACATACAGAAAAGAGAGCGAGAGGATGGAGCGTAAGGCCGGCAAATCGGCACTAAGGAAATCGGTATGTGGTATTTCCACGGATACATAATCTCGAATGCGCTGTGCCATTTCTGACGCATTGGATGTTGCGGCAATTTCATCTTTCTTCCAGTGCGACAAAGCCACCGCACTGGCCATAGCCAAAGGCAGTGAAAAGCCGGAAGGAACCACACTTTGCTCTAGATGCGGAAATGGATTACGCCAGCTTTGCGTGCCGGATTTCAGACCGAAGATCGAGAGTCCGTGAGGACCTGACCATGATGAGGCGTCCCACAGGGCAGTTGTCCACGAGGGTAACTCCGGCGCTGGCATCGGATAGGCGGTGTGATCAACAAATATGCTGCCTGAAAACTCCTGCAACTCGGCGTGAAGGGGTCTGAGCAAACCGGTTTCAGCATTTATCGATTGCCAGAGCAACACATCACTGCGAGCAAGCCGGGGCAAAGAGATCTCGCCGGAATTATTAACCCCAACGTGGAGCGCATGGGGAAACTGACTTGCAAGGGCAAGTACTTCTTGACGATCAATGCTGGAATGAATCAACCGGCCTTCGTTGTGAGCCAGGCCAGCGACTGCCAGATGAAAACCAAGAGAAATCTCACCTAGGAAGTAAATCTCAGCCGGGGAGAGGCCCAGATCGTTAGCAATGGACTCTTTTGCCTCTTGCAGCAAGATGGCTGCCCGCCTGGATTCCAGGTGGAGTTTTCGGGGGTCGGCCCAGCCCTGGTCAAAAATCTCCAGGAGTAGCTCTCGCGCCGCTGGATGAAGGGCGGATTCGGCTTGAAATTGGGCTGTGACGGGAACCACGCTTAGAACGGTACCCCGAGCGAGTGGCTGATGCGAACTGGACAATTCGCCAAGTATCCTTGCGCCATGCAATTTAAACGGGGATTGACGTCTGCCTTTTTGGCCACAGCCGCTGTTGCCGCACTCTCATCGTGCTCCTCTTCCAATATTTCTGGACTGGGATACGACAAAGGGCTGTCGAGCGTCAACGATACTTCTCTGACCTTATGGCAGGGGGCTTGGATTACAGCCGGAGTCGTCGGAGTCGTCACTTTGATTTTGATTCTCTGGCCAGTTTTCTTCCACCGCAAGAAGAATGATGAGTTCCCTAAGCAAACTCGGTACAACGTGCCCACAGAGGTTGCTTACACACTTATCCCGTTTATCATCGTGGCAGTTCTCTTTGCTTACACAGCCCGAGATGAATCTCGAATTACCAAGCTGACTCCGATTTCGCAGATCAAACACAGTATTCACGTGAACGCCATTCAATGGTCTTGGCAGTTCACTTACGACGACGCTGGCTCGGGTCCCAATGCAACAGTTACGGGTACACCGGCAAAGCCGCCAACATTAGTTTTGCCACAAGGCGAGCGCGTGCGCTTCACGCTCACTTCCTCTGATGTGGTTCATGGTTTCTGGATTCCGGCGTTTATGATTCAAATGCAAAATCTGCCTCATGTCGAAAACCACCTGGAATTTTCCGCCAATAAATTGGGTGAATTCCCTGGTCGCTGCAACATTCTGTGTGGGCGCGATCATTCACAAATGCTCTTTAAGGTCAAAGTAGTAACTCCCGCTCAATATCAGGACTATCTCAATTCACTTAAGGTGGCCTAATTCATGACTACATACGCACAGCCAGTTGTGACACAGCCTGCCGCGCAGAAGGCCCCCACTTCAAAGGGCCGACTTTTCGTTAAGTGGATTACTTCGACAGACCACAAGACAATCGGTTATTTGTATTTGATCACCTCCTTTATCTGGTTCTTGGTTGGTGGCGTCTTAGCTCTTTTGCTGCGTACCGAACTTGCCCGTCCTGGTTTGCAGTTCCTCAGCACCGAGCAGTACAACCAGATTTTCACCATGCACGGCACGATTATGTTGCTTATGTTCGCAACGCCGCTCTTCGTAGGTTTTGCCAACGTCATCATGCCGCTGCAAATTGGCGCTGCAGATGTAGCTTTCCCACGTCTCAACATGCTCTCCTATTGGCTCTACCTCTTTGGCGGCTTGATGGCCTTTGCAGGATTCCTGAGTCCCGGTGGCGCTGCCTCTTTCGGTTGGACCGCTTACGCACCGCTTGCTAATTCACAATACTCACCTGGTATTGGCGGCGACTTGTGGGTTATCGGCTTGGCCATTGGTGGTGTCGGAACCATTCTCGGTGGCGTCAACTTCATCACCACCATTTTCACCATGCGCGCACCTGGAATGACGATGTTCCGCATGTCGATCTTTTCCTGGAACGTATTGCTTACATCTATTTTGGTCCTGCTTGCCTTCCCGCCATTAGCCGCTGCATTCTTTGGCTTGGAGTCAGATCGACTCTTCGGTTCGCATATCTTTGATCCGGCCAATGGCGGCGCCATGCTCTGGCAACACCTGTTCTGGTTCTTCGGACACCCTGAGGTTTACATCCTTGCGCTTCCATTCTTCGGAATCGCTACGGAGATTCTGCCGGTCTTCAGCCGCAAGCCGGTCTTTGGATACAAGGGACTTATCGCAGCAACGATTGCGATTGCAGCTCTCTCTGTTTCAGTCTGGGCTCATCACCTCTTTGCAACTGGCCAAGTTCTCCTGCCGTTCTTCTCCTTTATGACTTTCTTGATCGGCGTCCCAACCGGCGTCAAGTTCTTTAACTGGATCGGCACGATGTGGCGTGGCTCCTTAACCTTCGAAACTCCGATGCTCTTCGTTTTAGGCTTCCTCGTCACCTTCCTCTTCGGTGGGCTTACCGGAATTATTTTGGCTAGCCCGCCTATGGACTTTGCAGTTTCTGCTTCTTACTTTGTGGTGGCTCACTTCCATTACGTGCTCTTTGGCACCGTTGTCTTTGCAATGTTCGCCGGTTTCTATTTCTGGTGGCCAAAGATGACCGGCCACATGCTGAATGAGCGTTTGGGCAAGATCCATTTCTGGACACTATTTTTTGGCTTTCACATGACCTTCTTGATTCAACATTGGTTGGGCATCAAGGGCATGCCTCGTCGTTACGCAGACTATCTCTCAACTGATGGCTTCACGACTTTGAATATGATTTCGACCGTGGGGTCCTTCCTGCTGGCTCTTTCAATGATTCCATTTATGGTCAACATCTGGATCTCGCGTAATAGTCCTAAGGTCACTGTCGATGATCCTTGGGGTTATGGCGCATCTCTAGAATGGGCAACATCCTGCCCGCCTCCTCGTCATAACTTCATTTCGATTCCACGCATTCGCAGCGAACGTCCTGCCTTCGATCTGCACTATCCACATATGGCACACACTGATGGAGGTCACTGACCGTGAAAGCTGGCTGGCGACTCTTTGCAGGTCTCGCGGTTTTTTACGCGATGATGTCCGTGATCTATTGGCAACTCGGTGGTGAAGCAGTAGGCATCACTGCTATCGCGCTTAGTTCTGGCCTCGCCTTACTCATCGGCTATTACTTTTGGTTCACAGCTAAACGTTCTGGCGGAACCTTGCCGGAAGATAACTCCGCGGGTGAAATTGCTGATGGCGCTGGTGAATTAGGTTTTTACTCACCCCATTCCTGGTGGCCACTTCCGATTGCCCTCTCCTTCGTTGCGGCTGGCCTTGGTTTACTCATTGGTTGGTGGCTCACCCTCATCGCCGCCGGTGCCTTAATTGTCAGCATTGTTGGCTTTGTATTGGAGTATGAAGGTCCATCTGACTCGCTCGTTACCCACTGATATCTAGTGGGGGATCTTCGATCAGATCTCATCAACACAGGCATAGAACGCCTGAAAGCGGGCAGCATCGTTATTGATACTCCGGCATCAATTATCTTCGAATTACTGGCACAGCCCCGTCGTCACTCAGATTTCGATGGCTCGCGTACGGTTCAGGGCAGACTCTCAGGACCAGATCGGCTATCGCTCGGCGCAAAATTTGGCATGTCCATGAAGATCAAAGTGCCGTATCGCATCACCAATACCGTGATTGAATTTGAAGAATCGAAGCGAATTGCCTGGCGCCATTTCGGCCGTCACGTTTGGCGTTATGAATTGACCCCAATAGATCAATCGCACACCTTAGTTGTTGAATTCTTTGACGGAAGGCCCTCACTTTCGCAATGGTGGTTACGCCGACTCAATGCGTATTCCAACAATCAAAAGGCAATTTTAAAAACATTGGTGAGGCTGAAGAAATTAGCTGAAGTCTCTTAAACTCTCTAATCCTGAGGAGAGCCAAGCGCACGTAGGGGATCGCCCGAGACGCGATAGATCGTCCATTCATCCATCGCTTTGGCACCTAGCGAACTGTAAAACTCTATGGCGGGGCTATTCCAATCAAGGACCCACCATTGAAATCTTCCGTAACCATGGGCTACGCACTTTGCCGCAAGATGTTGGAGAAGTGCCTTGCCGTGGCCTTTGCCGCGGTATTCGGGCTTAACAAAGAGATCTTCCAAGTAGATTCCATGGACTCCAAGCCAGGTGGAGTAATTGAGAAACCAAATAGCAAAACCGGCAACTTCGTCATTATCTTCCACTATTTCACAGAAGACTTTTGGGTCATTGCCGAAGAAATGAGTTTGGATCTGGTCGGCGGTGATGAGTACCTCTTCAGGCGCTTTCTCATAGACCGCGAGTGCATGAATGAGCTCCAACATTGTGGGAATGTCAGCGATCGTGGCAGAGCGAATGATCATAAAAGAGGCGAAGGCAGACTAGTGATGTCCGCCCTCGAGTTCTTTACGTTCAGTGATGGTTGCAGCCGGAATCTGTTCGGCATTTGCAACGCTCCATCTGGCGCGAAGGCGTCCTTTGAGTCCGGCGGGGTTGCGCACGCCATGCTCGTCAATGTTCTCGATAGCTAGAGCAGGATCTTGGAGGTGTTGCGTGAGTGTCCAAGCCTTTGCCGCGGAGATCGGTTCGTGCACTTCAACGAATTCGCCCGCAGGCGTCATCACCAATCGTCCAGTTTCGCGGCCGTGAAGCACGAGGTCTCTATCTGCACGTTGGAGTGAGAGACAAATGCGTTTGGTGATCACAAATGCAATTGGCGGGATAGTGAATAGCCCAATGCGCGTAAACCACATAATTCCATTGATGGTGAGGTGGAAGTGGGTAGCAATAATGTCGTTTCCACCGTTGATCAATGAGATCAACATAAAGGTCAACGACATGATTCCAAGCGCCGTGCGATTCGGTACGTTACGGGGACGATCCAATAAGTGATGCTCGCGCTTATCGCCCGTTATCCAGCTTTCGATGAACGGGTAGAGCGCCATCCCAGTGAAAAGAATGCCCGGAATGATCAAGCCTGGGATCAAAATATTCCAGGAGATGGTGTGGCCAAAGGCATGTGTCTCAATAGGAGGCGACATACGCACCAGTCCGTCGAGCCAGCCCATGTACCAGTCAGGTTGAGAGCCCGCAGAAATTTGGCCCGGGGTGTACGGCCCATAAAGCCAGATGGGGTTGATGGAGGCCACTCCACCAAGAAATGCCGTAACGCCAAATACGATGAAGAAGAAGCCACCGGCTTTGGCCATGTAGACCGGCATCAAGGGATAGCCAACTACGTTCTTCTCGGTACGGCCTGGACCTGGATATTGGGTGTGCTTCTGGTACCAGACCAACATCAGGTGAATGGTGATCAAGGCCAAGAAAATACCTGGAAGTAGCAGGATATGAACCATATAAATACGTGGAATAAACACATGCCCCGGAAATGGACCTCCGAAGGCAAAGAAAGAGAGATATGAGCCAACAACTGGAATTGCCTGGATGATCGCTTCTGCGATTCTGATTCCGGTGCCCGAGAGCAAGTCATCAGGCAGTGAGTATCCCAAGAAGCCTTCAACGATTCCCAACGTCAAAAGTCCTACGCCGATCAACCAGTTGAATTCGCGTGGCTTGCGGAAAGCGCCCGTGAAGAAGACGCGCAACAAGTGCACGACAATCGCGGTCATGAATATCAATGCAGCCCAGTGGTGGATTTGACGCATGAGCAATCCACCGCGCACATCAAAGGAGATGTGCAAAGTCGAGGCATATGCAGCTGACATCTCTACATGGGAAAGTGGGGCGTAAGAGCCGTTGTAGACGACATCTCGTTGGGATGGATCAAACCAGAAAGTAAGGAAGGTTCCGGAGAGTAAGAGAATAATGAAGGAGTACAAGGCGATTTCGCCGAGCATGAAGGACCAATGATCTGGGAAAACTTTGGTCAGATTCTTCTTCAACCACTTTGCGGCGCCAGTACGGTCGTCGAGATATCCAGCGACGTTGCCTGCGATGCGTTCTTTATTGGTCATGAGGAGCGCTCCCAGAAACTTGGTCCGACAGGTTCGGTAAATGGTTGTTGTGCAACTAAATATCCATCGGCATCAACGGTGATCGCGAGTTGAGGAAGTGGGCGAGCGGCTGGTCCAAAGATAACCTTGGCGGCACGAGTGACATCGAACGTTGATTGGTGGCAAGGGCAGAGCAAGTGCTTGGTTTGTTGCTCGTAGAGTGCAACCGCACAACCCATATGTGAACAAATTTTAGAGAAAGCAATGATGCCCTCATGCGTCCAGGAGAGACGTTCGGCATCCAAATTGAATTCTTCCGGGCGTAGACGAATTAAAAGCACGGCATCTTTGCCGATATTTTCAAGGGAGCGCACAACTCCACCAGAGAGTTCAGGGAGTACTTGAGCGACGGCGCCAACTTCAAGATCTGAAGGCTTGATGGGGCGATCGCCTGGATCGGTGACAAGGCGAG
>CANBRH010000010.1 GCA_947371865.1 Actinomycetota bacterium | reverse complement strand
AGCGAGAAGAATTGATTATTCAATTCGAGGCTCTACTTCCCTTCAAAGATCTTTCTTCGGGTAAGCGCGCATTTCGCGATCTCATGGATCAATGGCAGAAGATTGGCATCACCGATCGAAACAAGCGTGCTGCATTAGATGCCCGCATCGCCAAGGTAGAAGATGCTCTCGATAGCCTCGAGCAAGACCACTATCGTCGCACTGATCCAACCGCCATCGCTCGAGCTCATGATGTAGTGCAAGGCCTGATCGATGCGATTGAAAACTACGAAGCCCAAGCCAAAAAAGCTGAAGCAGCCGGAAATTCGGCCAAAGCCATGGTTGCCCGCGAAGCGGCCGAAGCTCGTAAAGTTTGGCTAGCTGAAGCCCAGAAGGGTTTATCGGAGTTTAAGAAGAGCTAGTTGTTTGTGACTCGATAAACGTCATAAACGCCTTCGACACTACGAACTGCTGAAAGCACTGCATCTAAATGCGATGCATCGGCCATCTCAAAAGTGAACCGCAGAACTGCTGTCCGATCCTTCGACGTACTCACGGCGGCATTGAGAATATTTACGTGTTGATCAGACAAGGTGCGGGTCACGTCCGATAACAACCGGTTTCGATCGAGTGCTTCAAGTTGGATATTCACGAGGAAAAGAGTTTTTGCGGTTAAATTCCATTTGACGGCCACAATGCGATCGCCTTGATGTTCGCGCAGATCCGAGATATTTATACAGTCAGTGCGATGGATCGAAACGCCACTGCCCCGAGTTACAAATCCGACAATGTCATCGCCCGGAACCGGAGCACAACAACGTGCGAGTTTCACTAGTAAATCATCCGATCCTTCAACTTCAACCCCGGATGAGCCGCGGCGATTTTGAGCGACAGTATTGGGTGACAAAAGATGATCGATGCTTGATTCGGCATGGATGTCTTCATCGCCCATGGCAGCTGATAATTTCTCCACGACTGCTTGAGCTGAGATATATCCATTGCCCACTGCTGCGTAAAGGCTCTCAATATCTGGATAACGCAGATCATGACTGAGCTGCAAGATCGCTTGACCGGCGAAAATCTTTTGGAGTGGAAGTCCGGCCTTTCTCATTTGGCGGGCAATTGATTCACGCCCAGCATCAATAGCCTCTTCACGACGTTCTTTAGAAAACCATGCCTTGATTTTGGATCGCGCGCGGGGTGACTTGACGAAGTTCATCCAATCCCGGCTTGGACCAGCGTTTTCATGTTTGTTGGTGACCACTTCCACCACATCACCGTTATTTAATGGCGATTCCAACGGGATGAGTTTCCCGTTTACTTTTGCGCCAACGCAACGATTACCAACTTCAGTATGTACAGCGTAGGCAAAATCGACCGGCGTTGATCCTGCCGGCAAGGCAATGACGCTACCTTTTGGTGTGAATACAAATACTTCCGGGGTACGTAAGTCGTAGCGCAAGGTATCAAGAAACTCGCCCACATCTTCTGTTTCTTGCTGCCATTCGTGCAGTTGTTTGAGCCATAACATATCGGTCCCGGCTTGAGCCGAATCCGAAGTATCGCTCTTAAGCTTGTACTTCCAGTGAGCAGCAATTCCATACTCGGCGCGGGCGTGCATATCAAAAGTTCTGATTTGAATTTCCACCGCCTTACCGGTGGGACCAATGACGGTAGTGTGAAGTGACTGGTAGAGGTTGAATTTCGGCATCGCGATGTAATCTTTAAATCGACCAGGAATAGGACTCCACCGAGCATGGATTGCGCCTAAAACTCCATAACAATCCCGAACATTTTCAACTAATACTCTGATGCCTACAAGGTCGTAAATTTCATTGAAGTCTCGACCACGTACCACCATTTTCTGATAAACGCTGTACAGATGCTTCTGACGACCTGAAACCTTCGCGATGATGCCGTCTACTTTGAGATCTTCTTCGACCAGACCCACCACTTCATCCGTCAGCCTTGACCGCGACGGTGAGCGGTCAGCAACAAGGCGTTCAATCTCATCAAATTTCTTAGGCTCTAAAACGCGAAAAGAGAGATCTTCCAATTCCCACTTGATGGCATTCATTCCAAGTCGATGGGCTAACGGGGCGTAAATATCTAACGTCTCCTGGGCTTTCCTATGAGCGGTTTCAGGAGAGACGTACTGCCATGTTCGAGCGTTGTGGAGCCGATCCGACAATTTAATGACGAGAACTCGAATGTCCCTGGACATAGCAATAACCATCTTGCGCAGAGTTTCGGCTTCGGCTGTGGGGCCATATGTAAGCTTGTCGAGTTTGGTGACACCATCGACTAAGTCAGCAACCTCGTCGCCGAAATCACGTCGAATGGTCTCTAACGTGATCTTGGTGTCTTCCACCGTGTCGTGAAGAAGTGCCGCGATAATCGTGGCCGGATCCAGACCGAGTTCTGCCAAAATTTCAGCAACTGCAACTGGGTGGGTTATATATTCCTCGCCCGACTTTCGCACTTGGCCCAGATGAGCTGCTCGAGCGGCATCGAAGGCGCGTTCGATCTCTGCGGGGAGGAAATCGGGATGACTACTCCGTAGGCGTGCGACCAGAGGTTCAATCATCACGTCCATCGTCTGGAAACCTTACGTGCTAACGACGGCGAGGTTTGCGCTTTGGTTGGTTTCGAGGTCCGCGGACTCGATCGGCCTTAACGTCAGTTGGGCCGGCAACGCGTGCAGATGCATCAGCTCCCGTTGAAGTTGAAGCACCGCCGGTCCGTGTTGCGACTCGCTTTGCCAATGCCTGCATAGCTGGTTCACGTTCGCGGAGCGTTGCCAAAATTGGTGATGCGATAAAGATGGATGAGTAGGTACCTGTCGCCAAACCTATAAAGAGTGCAAGGGAAAGATCCTTAAGAGTGCCGGCCCCGAGGAGTCCTGCACCCACAAAAAGAATGGAAGCCACAGGCAAGAGGGCAATCAAAGAAGTATTGAAGGACCGAACCAGGGTTTGGTTAACGGCCAGGTTGACGGCCTGAGAATAAGTGGTCTTGCCTGTGCTTGTGATGGTCCTCGTGTTTTCTCGAACTTTGTCGAACACGACAACCGTGTCATAGAGCGAGTATCCAAGGATCGTCAGGAATCCAATGACCGTTGCGGGCGTTACATCGAACCCAACCAGAGCATAAATCCCAACGGTGATAAAAACATCGTGGACAACCGCAGCGATTGCAGCAACTGCCATCTTTGGTTCAAACGCCAGCGCCAGATAAATCATGACTACAAAAATGAAACCAAAGAGCCCATAGAGAGCTTTGTGGGTAATTTCTTTACCCCAGGAAGGTCCAATGCTTTGGGTGTCGATCGAATCAACTTTGACGCTGAATTCTTTGGCCAATGCATCTTGAACAGCGTTGGACTGCGCATTTGAGAGCGCGCCAGTTTGTACTCGAATCTTGTTCGAGCCGATTTTTTGAATCACGGTTTCAGAGGTGATTCCTGCCGAGGTTAGCGCTGTGCGCGCCTGAGCAATTGTTGGGCTGGCGGTTGTCACTGTGAAAGCCGAGCCACCTTTGAACTCGATACCTAAATGCAAACCCTGAGTGAAGAGCGCAATGGCGGAAACCGCAATGAGTACCGCAGACACTCCGTACCAACGACGACGCTTACCAATGAAATCTACTGAGGTTTCGCCACGGTGCAGACGACCGCCAATGCCAGTTAATGAACTCATGGACTACGCCTCCTTTCCTGTTACAACGCCCAAACTTTTTGCCGACAATCCCGAAAGCGGTCTGCCAGAAGAGAAATAAGAAATCCTGGAAAGAACGGTCATGATCGGCTTTGTAAAGAAGAAGACAACCACTAGGTCAACCAAAGTAGTGAGACCAAGAGTGAAGGCAAAACCTCGCACACCACCGACGGCGAAGAAATACAAAAGAGTTGCCGCAATCAGGGATACAAAGTCGGCCACGACGATGGTGTGACGCGCACGCGCCCAACCCGCTTCGACAGCGGTGCGAAGTGTGCGGCCGTCACGGACTTCATCTCGTAAGCGTTCAAAGTAAACAATGAATGAATCAGCTGTAATACCGACAGAAACAATGGCTCCGGCGATGCCAGCCAAAGTTAAAGTGAATCCAATCCATTTACCAAGAAGGAGGAAAGAGAGATAGGTGATTACCGACGCAACGAGCAAGGATCCGAAGGAAACCAAGCCCAAACCTTTGTAGTAAAGAATGGAATAGAGCAAAACCAACCCGATACCTATCAACCCAGCGAGCAAACCAGCATGCAGTTGATCAGATCCCAGAGTTGGGGAAATTTGTTGCACTTCACCACGATCAAAAGCGAGTGGCAATGCGCCGTACTTCAAAACGTTGGAAAGATCTTGGGCATCTGTCTGAGTGAAATTGCCGGTGATTTGCGCATTACCGGTGTTGATTGCCTCGTTTATGCGAGGGGCTGATACAACTAATCCATCGAGAACGATCGCAACTTGATTTTGAGGAGTGGCCAGCTTGGTTACTCGAGTTGTGAGTGCGCCAAACTTGGTCGTTCCCTCGCCATTGAAGTTAAGGAGAACATACCAACCGCTAGCGCCTTGTTGATCAATAGCTGCGGTTGCTTTGGAGACCTGACGGCCGAGAACTTCTGCAGGCGCCAGAATGTATTTGGCGTCTCCAGCCCGACTACAAGAGATAGTGACGGCATCGGCGTTATCTCCGCCTCCACCTTGCCGATTAGCGGCCTTTGTACAATCGAGCGCGGCAAATTTGGCATCAAGCTCAGCAGTTACACCTGTTGGATATGTCGGAACTGTTTTCGCTGGCGATGTTGCCGTCTTTGGAGTTGTCGCCGTGCTGGTGGCAGCAGTTGTGGCATTACCCGCGCCTTCGGCTAACACCTGACGAAAACGAAGTTCAGCAGTTTGTCCAACAAGTTCGACCACGCGACGACCAGTCTCGCCTGGAACAGAAATAACGATTTGACGATTTGTACCGCTGCCCTGGGCCGACACTTCACTCTCGGCAACACCGAGAGAGTTAACGCGTTGGCGAATAATAGAAACCGCCTGATCGATCGCAGCGCTGGTGACTTTACCGCCAGCAGAGACACGCGGTTGGAGGGTAACGCTGGTACCACCACGAAGATCCAGACCAAGTTTGACTTTGGTGGCCCCCGTAAACCCAGCAAGGACGCCGAAGGCGATCACAATGAGGGCGAGAATGGCGATCGTCCGACCAGAATGGCTCGGCGTTTTCATCGATTTAGGCGTATTGGCAGACATGGTTGGCAAGTCTAGGCATCTTGAGGCGGTGTGTCGAAAAGACCAGGGGCGAAGTCACTTCCCGGTGGTGCCTTCTCCGCCAAATGAGCCCAACCCAAGGCAGTGGCAACTCGGCCACGCGGAGTACGGGCAATAAATCCCATGCGGACTAAAAATGGTTCAGCCAAACTTTCCACCGTTTCGACCTCTTCGCCAATTGCCATGGCTAGGGTGGATATACCGACTGGGCCACCTCTGAACCTATGGATAAGGGCCTCCAGGACCGCCCGATCAAGTCGATCAAGACCCAAGGGATCTACTTCATACATCTCCAGCGCGGCTAAGGCATGTTTTTGCGTGATGGCACCTTCGCCATGAACTTGAGCAAAGTCGCGGACTCTTCGGAGCAATCGATTGGCCACACGTGGCGTGCCCCGAGAGCGAGTGCCGATCTCGACAATGGCAGCTTCGGAAATTTCCACGCCCATTAAACCGGCGCTACGCCGAACGATGTGGCACAAATCCGCATCAGCATAGAAATCAAGTTGTGCTGTGAAACCAAAACGGTCTCTTAAGGGACTAGGGAGCAAACCGGCTCGGGTTGTTGCGCCCACAAGGGTGAAGTGAGGAAGTTCGAGCGGAATGGCCGTTGCACCGGCCCCCTTGCCCACGATGACATCGACGCGAAAATCTTCCATCGCCAGATACAAGAGTTCCTCAGCAGGTCTGGACATTCGATGAATTTCGTCGAGAAAGAGGATTTCGCCCTCAACGAGCGAGGAGAGAATAGAAGCCAAGTCGCCTGCATGTTGAATAGCGGGTCCACTGGTGATGCGAATCGGCGCGAACATTTCGCTGGCAATGATCATGGCCAAGGTTGTTTTACCTAGACCCGGAGGTCCCGAGAGGAGAATGTGATCGGCCGATGAATTGCGATTGCGTGCTGCCGACAGTAATAAATCGATCTGAGCAGCGACTCTGGGTTGGCCGGCAAATTCAGCAAGGGATTTGGGACGCAAGGCTAATTCGTGCGATAACTCATCTTCACCGATCGAGTCTTCTACTCGTCTTCCTTCAAGATCGGACATCAGCTACTGCCTCGAATCTGAAGTGCTCTGCGCAGCAGGCTAGGAATATCAGTCGGGTCCAAGCCTTCAGAAATTTCTGTCGCAATGAGGTCCAGCGCCTCGTTGGACTCTCGTTGTGTGAATCCCAAATTCGTGAGTGCGCCCTCAATTTGCAATCGCCATGGTGATGAACCTGCACGTTTGGGTGACGTTGCTGAAAGTTCGGAAACTTTCTCCCCCAACTCTAAAACTAAACGGGCAGCGCCTTTCTTGCCTAGCCCTGGAATTCGTTCAAGCAAAACTAGGTCTCCTGTTGCTATTGCGTGAACTAACTCTGGAGCGTCGTAAACACTGAGCGCAGACTGAGCAACTTTGGGTCCAATGCCCGAGACGGTTTGTAAGAGTTCAAAAAGTTCTTTATCGCCAGCGGTTTCAAACCCAAAAAGAGTGAGGGCATCTTCCCGAACCAACAAAGTCGTGTGCAGCGAAACAAAGGTGCCAACAACGAGTGAAGTTGCATACCGTGGAGAGAGAAACACCTGGAGACCCACTCCCCCAACCTCAACAATGGCAAAATTAAGTGAGGTGGATTTAACGGTGCCACTCAGCGATGCGATCAATTGGCCACCAACTTTTTGATGCGGGCCTTTTCTTTCACAAGAGCCGCTTCTCTGCGCATATCTCCAGAGCCGCGCCAATGGTGGCAAATGGCAAGAGCTAACGCATCAGTGCTGTCGACGGGCTTAGGAATTTCATCTAGATTTAGCAAACGTTGCACCATTTGAGCAATTTGCTTCTTATCGGCTCGGCCTGATCCAGTGATGGCTGCTTTTACTTCGGTCGGAGTATGCATCGCTACTGGAAGTCCCGCACGAGCCGCGATTAATAGCGCAACACCTGCAGCCTGGCCAGTTGCCATCGCCGTCTTCACATTGAGTTGTGAAAACACGCGCTCGACTGCAATGACATCAGGTTTGAATTTTGCAACCCATTCGAGAATCTGTGTTTCTAGCTCAAGCAAACGTAGTTCCAAAGGTAGATCTGGGGAGGTTTTGATGACGCCGACCCCCACCATGATCAGATTTTGAGCACCAGCTTTGTCAACTATTCCGATTCCACAACGAGTGAGTCCGGGATCAATGCCAAGTACACGCATCAACATCCCTCACCTTCATCTCGTCGGGAAAGCCACTGAGGGCAAACCGTGCTTGAGAAGAGCCTAGCGATTGGTGGTGCGGGGTTACCCGAGGCTCGCCATTACCTCATCAGAGACATCGAAGTTGCCGTAAACATTTTGCACATCATCAAGCTCTTCAATTGCGTCGATGAGTTTGAAGACTTTCTCAGCCGCTTCAGCGTCAAGCGGGACTGAGACAGAAGGCAGAAAGGAGCTGTCTGCCGATTCGTAATCAATGCCACCAGTTTGGAGTGAGGTGCGAACGGCAACCAAATCCGAAGGCGCGCAAACAACTTCAAAAGAATCACCAAGATCATTCACTTCCTCGGCCCCAGCTTCAAGTACACATTCCAAAATGCGATCTTCTGAAACCGTGGCATCAGACTTGGCCACAATAATCACGCCTTTGCGATTGAACATGTAGGAGACGCTGCCCGGGTCGGCCATGCTGCCGCCGTTGCGCGTGACCGCAACACGGACTTCTGACGCAGCACGATTTCGACTATCGGTCAAACATTCAATCATGAGTGCAACGCCATTGGGACCATAGCCTTCGTACATGATGGTCTGCCAATCAGCACCGCCAGATTCCAAACCAGCACCACGCTTGATGGCTCGTTCAATATTGTCTGCCGGCATGGAGTTCTTTTTGGCCTTGGCGATTGCGTCGAAGAGTGTTGGGTTACCGATGACATCAGCACCACCAGCCCGAGCTGACACTTCGATCGCCTTAATCAACTTTGCAAAATTTTTGGCGCGACGAGAATCGATGATCGCCTTTTTGTGCTTGGTAGTTGCCCATTTGGAATGGCCTGACATTTCTAACCCCTTATTTTCCTACAAGCAGATTCTGATAAACCTGCTGAACAAAGTATCGATGCACCCGATTATCCCCGGATATTTCTGGGTGAAAAGAGGTGGCCAACAGGTTTCCCTGCCTTACTGCAACCGGATGAGCTAATCCATCCTGCATAACCGTGGCTAAAACTTCCACATCGGGACCGATTTCATCAACCCAGGGCGCTCGAATGAATACGCCTTTGACAGTGCCACCAACGACTCCGGCGAAATCAATATCCATTTCGAAAGAGTCAATCTGGCGACCAAACGCATTTCGCCTGACGGTCATATCAATGCCGCCGAATGTCTCTTGACCCTTCGCCGCATCGATGAGCCGATCGGCGAGCAGGATCATTCCGGCGCAAGATCCGTAAATGGGCATTCCTGAGGCAATCCGATCCTGAATACTCGCAAAGAGACCAAAACTTCTGGCCAGCTTTGCAATGGTGGTTGATTCCCCTCCGGGAATCACCAGAGCATCAATTTCCACGATTTCTGAGGCATGACGAACTGCAATGATCTCAATCTCAACCTGTAGAGAATCTAGTGCCGCAATGTGCTCACGAAAATCGCCTTGCAGAGCAAGGACGCCTATCTTCATTACCAGCCTCGCTCAGCCAATCGGTGTGGAACTGGAATGTCGGCAACATTGATTCCGACCATGGCATCTCCCAAACCACGAGAGACATCGGCAACAATTTTTGCATCAGTGAAGTAGGTGACCGCTTTAACGCATGCCGCTGCTCGCTTGGCGGGATCTCCAGATTTGAAGATTCCTGAACCAACAAAAACTCCGTCGGCGCCAAGTTGCATCATCATGGCTGCGTCAGCTGGAGTGGCGATGCCACCAGCTGTGAAGAGAACAACAGGAAGTTTGCCTGTGAGTGCTACTTCTTTGACCAGATCGAAAGGGGCTTGAAGTTCTTTTGCTGCGACGTACAGTTCGTCTTCGCGCATGGAAGAGAGTCGGCGTATTTCACCGCTGATTTTGCGCATATGTGTAGTTGCATTCGAAACGTCGCCCGTACCAGCTTCGCCTTTAGATCGGATCATCGCCGCACCCTCATTAATGCGACGAAGTGCTTCGCCGAGATTGGTGGCACCACAGACAAAGGGAATGGTGAATTTCCATTTATCGATGTGGTTTTCATAATCGGCCGGGGTCAAGACTTCGGACTCGTCAATGTAGTCCACGCCCAAGCTCTCCAGAATCTGAGCTTCAACAAAATGTCCGATACGTGCCTTGGCCATCACTGGAATAGAGACCGCGGCCTGAATTTTTTCGATCATGTCTGGGTCGGACATGCGCGAGACTCCACCTTGGGCCCGAATATCGGCTGGTACTCGCTCAAGTGCCATTACAGCCACAGCGCCGGCTTCTTCGGCAATCTTTGCTTGCTCAACATTAACGACATCCATGATGACGCCACCTTTGAGCATCTCTGCCATCCCGCGCTTTACGCGTGCAGTACCGACTGAATGCGAGGTGTTCTCGGCCATGACAATCTCCTAAATTCTTATTCTGACGAAATGTAAGCCAGCTGGTTCGAAGACTTAAGTCTACTTAGTCGGGGATGCCTTCGCGCTCGCTGAAGGTGGGTAGGTAAAAGTGGGCTCTTGGTCGGTGAGCATCACCCAGATTTGACCAGGATTGAGGTTTGCTACCGAGCCATCGGCCAAAGTCCACGTGGTTCCGCTGGTGGCGCTGGGCCGGCTCCAGTTGATGGGAATGGCTTTACCATCGCGTAGTAGATAACCAGTTCCAATTCCCACCGTGTTGCTAAATGGTGTTATTCCACCTTCTCGGTCGCGGTATTCAGAATTAGTAATCGAGACATTTTGAAGAATGATTGTCGGCGAACCCAATACCTTGCCCGATGCCGCCACATCTAGGTGGCCATCGTGCGAGAGGAGCCAACGCGATTCACTTGCAGACCAGGTCGCTTCATAGTCAGCAGCCGGCCACTTCACTTTCATGCCGGTTATCGTGGTACCAAAATTGCCTACTGTTCCAAAGGTAAAACCAATGGGCTTAATAACGTCGATTTGGGCATTGTCTTTGCTGATTGCCTTGTCCATGAGGTCTGAAGCGCGCAGGATTAAATTGGTGGGCGCCGACCGAGAAGAATCGCGATAGTAAATATGCGATGAATTCCTATCAGCTGACAAGTTCACCAAATTTGCGGCAGTGATTTTCGGATAGAACTTTGATTGTGCACCGCTGAATGCAAATCCCACTCGACCATACTGGGCCAGGATGTCTAGATCCGAAATACGAGCAGAGCGGACTGGGCCAACCGTTGTTGGCGGTTGCTGAGTAAAGATCGCTGCCAGACGGGTTAGACCACCTTCAACTTGTTCGACGTACACGACATCGGCAAATTCCAAACCAATTTGGGGATGAGCCTGTCGAGTGTCATCAATCTTTACTGCCAGAACTCGCGAATTCGTGCCGGGTAACCCTGTTAAATAATTCTTCTCGACTTGTGTGGGCGTAGGAGTGCTTACCGCTGTGGAAATTCCGGAAGGGGTGGCCGTACCGCCACATCCAGAAAGGATAAGAAGTGAAATGGCTGCACAAGAAATCGCAAAATACTTTTTCATAGGACATCATCCTCAAAGGCGTAGTGAACTGGCAGTGGTGCATGACCTGCTAATCGGAAAACTCGAAAAACTACTTTCGACCTAAGGTTACGAACCGCGTTTACTGCCTCGAGATGAATATTGATTGACATCTTAATTTTATCGGTAATCGATTCGAGTTCGGCCAATGAACTCAATGCAATCGTCCCCGTGACATCTTGTGAATCACTCTGCAGCAAACGCAAAGATTCCGAAAGCGCGCTTTCTGCTTCACTTCGTTCGATGATGGTTGCCTCTCTCGCCTGGAAAGCGGAGGAAGCGAGCAGTAAATATGTAGCAGGGTCGAGATTGGATTTATGAGCAATATCCAACGCGATCGCCGCTCGACGCTGGAGCAAAGCATCTAAATGCTCCCAAGAGGTTTCGACCCTGTGGTGAAGTCGATCGAGGCGTGTGGCCGAAAACGAAAGATACCAAGCCAAAATCAAGACAATAATGACAAAGAGAAAGAGGGATTTAGTCATTGGCTTTAAACCGATTCCATACTCGGTTGTCGGAGCTCAAAGAAACTTTGCCGTTCCCTACTTGGACCATTTCATACACATCCAAAATCTGTTCGGCAACAGTGCTCCAATCATATTTGCGAGATTGGAGTAAACCCTTGGCAGCTAGCGTGTGTCTCCCTGATTCATCACTCAACAGCGCCGTTAATTTGGCTGCAAGGTCGTGCGCATCCTCAGAAGTGAAGAGCGAACCGAATTCACCATAGTTAAGAAGCTGGGAAAACGCCGGAATATCACTGGCCAAAATGGCCGTGCCAGAAGCCATGGCTTCGGTGAGGATAATCCCGAACGACTCCCCTCCAGTGTTAGGCGCAATATAAGCATCAATAGAGTGAAAGAACTTAACTTTGTCCGCTTCGCTCAATTTCCCCAAGAAAGTCAACCTGGAATGCAGCACGGGGTCAATCTTCTTCAAAAACTCGGCTTTCTCACCAGGTCCGGCGATCAGCACTTTGAGCTGTGGAAAAGTCTTCAATGTTTCAGGAAGTGCGGCGATCAAAATTTCCAAGCCTTTACGAGGTTCATCAAAGCGGCCGATGAATCCAATAGTGGGTTCTCCCACCCAATCTGGATTCTCATCGTCTACTTCAAATTTTGAAGTTTCTAAGCCGTTAGGAATCACGACTGCCTCTGTATCAAAATGATCTTTGAGTGTTTGCCGCGCCATTTCGCTGACGGCAATCCGAGCCGTTAGTTTCTCTAAGACTGGCTCCAAAATTGGCCCGACCGCAGTGATGGCCTTTTGCTTCGCCGACGCAGCATGAAACGTGCCGACCATCGGACCATCAGCGGCCCAACAGGCGAGAAGTGAAAGTGATGGGATCGCTGGTTCGTGTAAATGCAACAAATCAAAATTCCCGGATGAAATCCACTGACGAACCCGCGACGATGCAACTGGTCCAAAAAGAATGCGAGCTACTGCGCCGTTATATGGAATGGAAACAGGTCTACCTGCCGAAACTAACCATGGCTCGGAAATCAGCGAATCATCACTTACTGGTGCGAAGACTGAAACTTCGTGTCCGGCACGAATCAGGAACTCTGCGAGTTCTTTTATATGAATCTGAACTCCACCGGGCGTATCCCATCCGTAAGGACAAACCATCCCTATTTTCAATCTTTTGGAAGATTTCATTCTGCGCCACGATCCTGAAAGTCGCCATCAACCCAAATTCGCTGCAACATATGCCAATCGCTGGTGTTCTCGGCTATACGTCGTGCGAATCTATCGGCACAGATCTGCGTCATCTTCGCGATCTTTTCGGTCTGGGTTCCTGATTGCGGAATGGGGACTTCTCCCTCGAAAATAATGCGAATGCCCAGCTGTTCATATTTCACAAAAGCGGTGATCAATGGCGCGCCAGTTTGTAGCGAAAGGATGGCTGGCCCGGCTGGCATGCGTGCCGGTCCTCCCCCAAATGAAACTGAAACACCAGATTTGGAGAGATCGCGATCAGCAACAAGGGCCACAAGTTTTCCAGCTCGCAAACGCTGCGCAAGCGTTGCGATAACTCGAGAATCTAGATCCAGCACTTCCATGCCGATCTGCTGGCGGTAATCCAAAAATTTTCTAAATAATTTCTCCGGGTCTAAGTGCTCTGCCACAGTCGTGAGGGGAATTCCCGTAGCGCAGAAATACGCACCGGCGTGATCCCAATTGCCGGCATGTGGCAATGAAACAATGCACCCGCGTCCTTGGCGAATTGGATCGCGCAGGAACTCTTCATTTTCGACTACAACACTGGAGACAATCCGCTCTTGACTCCAGTTCGGAAACCTAAAAGTGTCACACCAGTATCGAAGGTATGAACGCATACCTTCCTTCACCAGCATTTCTAGTTCTGCAGAAACAAGGCCCGGATGTATACGAGCAAAATTACTGCGCATCCTTTCAATTTGTTTGCCATTCTTTACATAAATGCGATCGGCAACGCGATTTGCCAACCCGTATGCCCAAGATTCCGGTAATAACCGAGTGGCTCGCCAAGCCAGGGCGTATGCCCAATAGATGATGAGTGATGTCATACGCAGCTATGCCTTCCGCGTAGCAATGAAAACAATGCGCAGCCGCTCAAGGCAGGTATAGACACTTGCTATTGCTAGGAGCCACATACCGATCGCCAGACTAAAGGGAACATGAAACCCAGCCAGGGCAATGGAGAGCAAGGCGACGATGAGTCTTTCGGTTCGCTCAGCGATCCCACCTTCGCAAGCGATATCTAAAGATTCGGCCCGGGCTTTAATATAAGAAACTAAACCGCCAGCAACTAGGGCTATAACCACTACAGAGACAAGCACATCATTCCGATCGACGAGGTAGAGCATGACTCCAGCCAAAATGCTGGCATCACTGACGCGATCTAGGGTCGAATCGAGAAGGGCTCCCCACGTACTGGAACCTGACTCGGAGAGTCTGGCCATAGTTCCGTCGAGCAGGTCAAAAAGGATAAAGAACAGAGTCACAAGAGTGCCGACTACAAATTGGCCACGAGGGTAGAAGTAGAGCACCGAAACAACGGTTCCAATAGCTCCAAGCGAACTCACCATGTTGGCACTCAAACCCATCGCCAATAGACCTCGACACAAAGGCGTAATGAGTCGGGTGATTGGGGGTCTAAGGGAACCTTGAAGCATCAATACCATCGTAGGCTTGTCCGCCGTGAGCAACCTAATTTTTCCAGCCGATTCGACCGATTTACGCGTAAATTTCAGCGGTCCTGGAAGTGAGGATCTGGCTTCAGCCCTTGCTCTATCCCCCCAGCCATTAGACGAAGCCGACGTAGCTATTTTTTGTGTCAGCGCCGTGGATGGGTTTGCGCCTGGAATGACCGAAGATTGGCAACGGGCCCGAGAAATCTACTTGCCCAGCATTGTTGCGATAGTCGACTTGGAGAAAAGTGAGATCGACTTTGAGGATATGAGCGCCATTGTGGGCAAAACATTAGATCCCGTCATTACGCCCTACCTCGTTCTGCACTCCGCTGAAGGTTTTCCGACAGCAGTCATTTCTCTCGAAACGCAGTTGATCACTGATTACACATTGGGATTGAAGCGCACCATCGAGAGTGACCCTGAACATAAAGAACTAGTAGCAGAATTTAGAGAAGAATTTCTCGAGCAAATCGAAAGTGCTGGCGATGAGCCTTTTGCCAACGCTCTCGTCTTTCCAGCCATTCCAACAGCGATTCATATAAAACTTGGACTGGCAGAAATTCTGGAATGGTTAAGAAAGATTCCAAGCCGAAGCTAGATCATCACGTGTTCGTTCAAGAAGTTGGGGCAAAACTTTGGTTAATCCAATAACGGGCATGAAGTTCGCATCGCCTGCCCACCGGGGCACTACGTGCTGATGAATATGTGCAGCAACTCCGGCTCCTGATACAGCACCTTGATTCATTCCTAAATTAAATCCGGCGGGTTGGCTGACTTTGCGCAGCGTGCGCATCGCATGCGCAGATAACGCCGCAATTTCATTTCTCTCTGTCTCCGTTAAATCGGTCAAATCCGCAACATGCCGATATGCGCACACAAGAAGATGTCCGGCGTTATAGGGATAGAGATTCATGACGACGTAGGCCTCAACGCCACGAGCAACGATTAAGCCAGCACGATCCTCAAGCGTTGGGATGCGACAGAATGGACAGGGAACATCGTTCTCCGGCAGCGGACGGTTCTCCCCCGACAGATACTCCATTCGATGAGGCGCCCACAGCCGTTGCCAAGGGTCGGGCATTCCAACTCCCCCGGTGAGAACTTCATCGCTCATGATCAAACTTGCTTGCGGTTCTTTATTGTTTCCAAAACTTCAGCGATCGCCTCGTCGATAGGAATTCCATTTCGCTGTTCACCGTCGCGGAAGCGGAACGAAACCGCTCCGGCCAACTGATCTTCCTCACCGGCAATAATCATGAATGGGATTTTTTCCATCTGGGCATTGCGAATCTTCTTTTGGAAACGATCTGTTGAAGTATCTACGTCGATGCGAATTCCGGCTTTGCGCATCCGCACCGATATTTCTTGAAGGTACGGCAAGAATGCTTCGGCTACCGGGATTGCGCGAACTTGCACTGGAGCCAGCCACGGTGGGAATGCACCGGCATAATGCTCTGTGAGTACTCCGAAGAAACGTTCAATGGAACCGAATAGTGCTCGGTGAATCATGACCGGTTGTTGCTTGCTGCCATCGGATGCCTGATATTCGATGTCGAAGCGTTGCGGCAACTGGAAATCAACTTGAATTGTAGACATTTGCCAGGTGCGACCGATGGCATCCTTGGCTTGAACAGAAATCTTTGGGCCGTAGAAGGCGGCTCCGCCTGGATCCAAAACCAATTCCAGGTTCTGCTTTTCAGCTGCTAGACGGAGAGCGTTTGTCGCTTCTTCCCAGTCCGATTCTTCGCCCACGGATTTATCCGGATTTCGGGTAGAGAGTTCAAGATAGAAATCATCGAGACCGTAGTCACGCAGCAAATTAAGTACGAAGGTCAAAAGAGAATCAAGTTCTCCCGCCATTTGCTCTTTGGTGCAATAAATGTGAGCGTCATCCTGAGTGAAGCCTCGGGCGCGAGTTAATCCGTGGATAACTCCAGATTTTTCATATCGATAGACGGTTCCGAATTCAAAAAGTCGAATCGGAAGTTCGCGATAGGAACGACCGTTGGAGCGATAGATCAAAGTATGGAATGGGCAGTTCATGGGTTTCATGTAGTACTTCTGCCCTGCTCGCTTTATCGTGCCGTCAGTGTGAAGTTCTTCATCCATCACCATAGGCGGATACATGCCTTCGGAATACCAATCTAGGTGCCCTGAGGTTTCGAAAAGCGCAGCTTTAGTGAGATGAGGTGAGTAAACGAATTGATAACCCTCTTCTTCATGGCGAACGCGCGAATAATCTTCCATCGCTCGGCGCACAATTCCACCTTTGGGATGAAACACGGCTAATCCAGAACCAATTTCCTCTGGGAAGGAAAAAAGATCAAGTTCGGCACCCAAACGACGGTGATCGCGCTTCTCCGCCTCTGCCAATAGTTCTAGGTAGCCATCGAGTGCTTCCTGCGACGGCCAAGCTGTTCCGTAAATGCGTTGCAACATGGGGTTCTTTTCCGAACCTCGCCAATAGGCGGCTGCCGATCTCATCAATTTGAATGCCGGAATCAATTTAGTGCTGGGCAGATGTGGGCCGCGGCAGAGATCACTCCATGCAGGTTGACCATCGCGACCTAAATTGTCATAGATGGTGAGTTCGCCGGCACCAACCTCCACCGCAGATTCGTCATCTGTTGCGGTGGATTTCAATCCAATTAGTTCGCACTTGTATGGCTCTGAGGCGAGCTCGGCTAAGGCTTCTTGATCAGTGACTACCCGACGGCGGAATCGCTGTCCGGCTTTCACGATCTTCTTCATGGCGCTTTCTAATTTTTCCAGATCTTCGGGAGTGAACGGGCGCTCAGGATCAAAGTCGTAATAGAAACCATCGGTGATCGGAGGTCCAATACCTAGCTTGGTCTCAGGAAAGACTTCTTGAACTGCTTGCGCCAAAACGTGCGCGGTCGAGTGCCGCAGAACTGCCAAACCTTCGGAAGAAGAGATCTCGATTGCTTCGACAACATCGCCATCTTGAAGTTCGGTCCACAAATCTTTGATTATTCCGTTAACGCGAGCTACGACTACTTCTGGGCGCTCGCTGTAGAGATGCGTCGGGCGATCTTCGCCGCCAATCTCGCGTGCCGCACCATCAACGGTGACTTTAATCAAGGAGGACATAGGCGTGAGGTTATCAATAATTCGGGTTGGCTCGGGCACGGAGTTCAAAATCGGAGGCTATGGACCGAGCGGCACTGGAATTCTGCAGAATCCGCCCGCACAGACTCAACGCCGGTCGAATGAATCTCACGCCGGACAAGAGCAAGATCCCGGTCGCTCTTTCCAGGGCAGTGACCGTAATGTGGCGCTCTGATATTTCGGGAAACCACTCCAAGGCTAAAGAGCGCGTAATGCCTCGCAGTCCCCCGCTGGGAAGAGGAGGAGTCACGAACTCGCCATCGATCTCAGCAACAAAATTTGCCAGCGCCGTTTCCACTGCCAATCCAGCTTCGTCTACAAAAACTACCTCGTTGGCACCATGCTTTTCGGCCCATCGTAAGGCGGCGGAAGAACGTGCATACGAGAGACTTTTCGCCGAGTGGATTCGAGATTGGGAAAATTGCGGATCGGGGTAGATCGCCAGTTTTGGTGCCAGATTTGTCGGAGCAATTTCGCGATGAGTAATGAGTCGATCACCGTTTGAAAATGAAGTGATTCGCAACGAACCATTTCCCGAGATATGAGAACTAGATGCCACTTCCAACGCGGCGCTAGACATAGCCTCTATATCTGGAGAGACCATCTCCAACAGCTGCGCCGAATGTGAAAGACGTTCTAGATGTCTGCGTAAGAAAAAAATCTGTGAACCTTCCGTTCGGGTTGATTCAAAGACGCCGTCCCCGCGGAGAAAAGGATGTTCGAACGCAGAGAGAGAAACGTCTCCACCTTCAAGAAATTCGCCATTAAACCAGACGGTGCTCATGGCCTCATCCTTCCATTGGCAATATCCACAAGACGAGCCGCCTTTAATTCAGTCTCTGCCCATTCATCTGAAGGCTCACTTGCCCAAGTGATCCCTGCGCCCGTTCCGAAATGAATGTGATGCTCATCTGATTTCCAAAACAATCTAATTCCAACAGAAAGTAGCGCTTCTTTCCCATTAACCCAGCCGATAACCCCACAGTAGGGACCGCGGGCATCCAATTCCTCTTCTTGAATCATTCTGAGCGCTGACGACTTTGGGGCGCCGCTAATAGAACCGGCAGGCAACATCGCCCGGGCGATCGCGGACCATCCTGTATCTGGCTGCAATCTTCCTTTGACATCGGAAACCAGATGAAAAAGGCCGGGATGTTCTTCCGTAGCAAGCAAACGCGGGACTTCCACGGAACCGGGCACGCATATTTGACTTAGGTCATTACGAATTAAGTCAACGATCATAATGTTCTCTGCTGAATCCTTGAGTCCGAAATTTGCCGTCCGCGAAGTTCCTTTGATCGGACTTGACGTTGCATAACGATGGTTATCGAGTGCTTCGACTTTGAGAAAGAGCTCCGGTGAAGCAGAGGCAATTTCAATATCTGGACTTTTGAAATATGCAGCGAAGGGCGCACGATGTTGCCTTTGAATTTCTGCAAAGAGCCCGGCAAGAGTGCCCACGTGTTTAGCGCTTAACAGGCGACAGGCGTTTACCTGATACACCTCGCCTAGTGCGATGTCTTGCCTAATGCGTTCAACATAAGCGATATAACTTTCTTGATTAAAATTTGAGACCCACGGCTCCACCACAGGCTCCCACTCATGTGGTGGAAATGGCGCGGCAACGACTTCTCCAAATCGGATACATGTCCATTGCCCTTCAAAGGTCGCCAACACCGCCCAAAAGCCGGGTCGGTCCAAATCGGCTGGATCGTGGCTGATTTCTAGCGGATTATTGGCTAGCAGGCCATTCATCCAGAAGGAAGAATCCTGCAGTTGCCCGGGCATAAGAGCCACCGTACCCGCTGGATTGGGCGAGACGGGTAGGTTTAGGATAGATTTCGCAATCGCAATACGCGGACGTAGCGCAGTTGGTAGCGCGGAACCTTGCCAAGGTTCAGGTCGCCGGTTCGATCCCGGTCGTCCGCTCTCTTTATGGGGGCTTTGGGGCTTTTACTAGTCGCCAAAACCCTGCACATCAATACATGGTGGAGTGGCCGAGAGGCGAGGCTCAGGACTGCAAATCCTGCCACACGGGTTCAAATCCCGTCTCCACCTCCATACTTTGACGGTGAAAACCTTTAAGGCCACTCTCGCAATCGATATTGGGGCAACAAAGATTGCCATTGCGATTGCCGATCAAGATCTTCGGTTCATCCATCGCCGAACAATATTGATCTCCGATTCACCAGACCTCACGAGAGATTTTCATCGAGAAATTTTGGGGATTGTCTCGAATTCAAGCTTTGAAGTTTTGGGAATCGGAATTGCATCCGCAGGTCCCATAGATAGAGCCACTGGCGTTATCTCCCCCGTCAATATTCCCACCTGGCGCGATTTCAACCTCATTACTTTTGTTCAAGAAATACTTCCTGGAGTTCCGGTTTCCTTTCTTCAAGATGCAGTAGCCGTCGCATATGCAGAAAAACGAATAGGCGCAGGTGTCGATTTCCAGCACATGTTAGGAATGGTTGTTTCGACCGGAGTTGGTGGCGGCCTCATTCTCAATGACGAAATCTTTCATGGCGAACTTGGTAACGCCGGATTCTTTGGTCATCACAGCATTGATTTCAATGGTGCACCTTGCAGATGCGGTCGCTTGGGATGTGTAGAAAGTATTTCCAGCGGACCCAGCATGGTCTCCTTCGCACAAGCGTCGGGCTGGAGTGGACCTACCAATTTTGAATCCCTTTCCGAATCCGCTCGGTCAGGTGATGTCCTGGCACTAGCGGCCATCGAGCGTGGCACCCATGGCCTTGCAGTCGGAATTCTCAATACGTTGGCTATCTTGGATATCTCGGCAGTAGTGATCGGCGGCGGAGTTTCCTTCGCAGGAGAGATTTTCTGGAAGCCTCTGCGCCAGCACCTGAGAAATGAATACACCCATATGACGCTTGCTCGTGAACCAATCGTGGTGCCGGCGAAACTTGAGAAAGATGCGGGGCTCCTCGGGGCTGCGCTCAGCGCAAAAACGCAATAATCCTGATTTTCCATGCAATAAGATGCTCCCATGTCTGAAACATCGCAGCGTCCTTGGGGCAGCTACGAAGTCTTACAGGAGTCCTCTCTTCATAAAGTGAAATCCATTATTGTCGATCCGGGCAAGCGGCTTTCCTACCAAAAGCATCAGTACCGTGCCGAACATTGGTTCATTGTCGAAGGGACTGCAGAAGTCACTATCAACGACGTTGTATCTATTCTCTCGCCCGGGCAATCTATTCAATTCCCTGCTGAAACGTGGCACCGCGTTGCAAATCCCGGCGTTGATAGATTGCTTTTTATCGAAGTCCAAACTGGAATTTCCTTCGATGAGGCAGATATTGAGCGCAAAGAAGATGATTTTGGCAGAGCGCAATAGTTTGCGGGTATAGTTCGCCAGACCTAAGGACGATTGGCTCAGCGGTAGAGCACCACATTGACATTGTGGGGGTCACTGGTTCGATCCCAGTATCGTCCACCATAACGCGGTTATGTGGCGCAAAAGTATCGTCCACCAAAGGCTAAAACTAGGGACTGACGAAACCACCATCAACCGGAATGGTCGTTCCGGTTACATAGCTTGCGGCATCGCTGACTAACCAAACTAACGTAGCCGCTAATTCCATCGGGTCCCCTAATCTCCCTGCCGGTGTCAGCATCTTTACTGCGGCAATAGTTTCCTTGGGCAATTGATCCGACATCTCTGAAGGAAAGAATCCAGGGGCCAAAGCATTCACGCGAATTCCTTTTCTAGAACTCCACTGCGCAGCGAGATCGCGAGTTAGACCAATGATCGCGGCCTTGCTAGATGAATACGCTGCTTGGGGCAACCCCCCGGTACGCATTCCCAGAACGCTGGAAATATTTACGATCGATCCACCGCCAACGTTGTGGCGAGCAAACTCCTGGGCCATCCAGTAACTACCCATCAGATTAGTTTCCAAAACCGAACGAAATTCTTCGGGAGTTTCACGAGTCGAGGGAATCGCAGTTCCAACACCAGCATTGTTTACGAGAATATCCACGCGTCCAAATGTTTCTATCGCCAGCGCAATCAACGCTGCACAATCTTCGGGCTTAGTCACATCGGTTTTCAGCGAGACCCACTTTCGGCCGGCACATGTCACCAACGCTCCAGTTTCTGCAAGGCGGTCATCACGTCGCGCGCCAAGGACCAAATCGGCGCCGGCTTCTGCGAGTGCTTGTGCGAAGGCAACACCTAACCCCGATGAGGCACCCGTGACAACTGCAACTCTGCCATCGAGTTTGAAGCGATCGAGAACTCCCATAAAAACTCTCCTCTTTTGCAAACACTGCTAGTAGGTTACAGAGATGGAGTTCAACTTAAGCCTAAAAACGCAAGAATATTCTGAACGCCTCAAGGAATTCATGAAATCCGAAGTGCTTCCGGCGGAAAGTGTTTACCAAAGCCAGCGAGAAGCACTGATTGCCTCAGGTAAGCCCCACCACTCCCCGGAAATAATCGCGGAGTTAAAGTCAAAGGCAAAGTCACAAGGATTATGGAATCTCTTTCTTCCAAATAGCCATCATCCGGCGCATGGCCTCTGCGTTACCGATTACGCGACTTTGGCTGAGATAACTGGCTGGTCACCTGAAATTGCTCCAGAAGTTTTTAACTGCTCTGCGCCCGACACTGGAAACATGGAAGTGCTAGAAATGTTTGGCAATGCAGCGCAGCAACAGCAATGGTTGGAACCTTTGCTCGAAGGCGAAATTAGGTCGGGCTTTGCAATGACCGAGCCAGATGTTGCTTCGAGCGATGCGCGCAATATTCAAACTTCTTTTCAGCGTGAAAGTAACGAGTACGTTATCAATGGTCGCAAATGGTGGACCACTGGGGCGATGGATCCCAGGTGCAAAATTCTTATCGTGATGGGCAGAACTAATCCTGAAGCGGATCAATATCACCAACAGTCAATGGTTCTGGTACCAATGGAAACCGCCGGGGTAAAAATCGAACGTAACCTTTCAATTTTCGGCTATCAAGATCAGCACGGCCATGCAGAAATTACATTTACGGATGTTCGGGTTCCTGTCTCGAACCTCATCGGAGAAGAAGGTGCGGGATTTGCCATTGCTCAAGCGCGGCTGGGACCAGGTCGTGTGCACCACTGCATGCGCGCTATTGGGATGGCCGAACGAGCTTTGGATTTGATGATCGATCGCGCCCAATCGCGGACGGCGTTCGGAAAGGAACTCTCCCACCAGGGCGTGATTCAACAATGGATAGCGGATGCCCGAATTTCTATCGAACAAGCCCGTCTTCTCGTCCTTAAGTGCGCTTGGATGATTGACACTGTCGGAGCAAAGGCGGCTCGTAAAGAGGTGGCTGCCATCAAAGTGGCAATTCCGCGCATGGCTGAAGCGGTGATTGACCATGCCATTCAAGTACACGGCGGTGCTGGGGTCAGCCAGGATACCGTTCTGCCCTTTCTCTATAGTGGCGTTCGATCATTGCGAATTGTCGATGGACCAGACGAAGTTCACATCCGAGATATCGCCCGGATGGAATTGAAAGCAAAGTCCTCCAACAATTGAACGATCTAACGGAAGTTCGCGGCGAGGACTCTTTTGACATTGAGGTACTTCACGGTTGGCTTAAAAAGCTAATTCCTAAATTGTCATCCGCACCGAAAGTTATGCAATTTCGAGCCGGAGCATCCAATCTCACTTATCTATTGGAGTATCCGGATCGCGAATTAGTACTTCGCCGACCTCCTTTCGGTGTAAAGGCAGCCTCCGCTCATGACATGCGCCGCGAAGTTTTAATCCAGAATGAGTTGCGACCCCACTTTCCCTTTGTCCCGCGCATCATTGGATTCAGCGACGATCAAGCAATCATGGATTCCGATTTCTATGTCATGGAACGGATTCGAGGGACGATCTTGCGCAGAGATTTGCCAGAAGGCATCTCTCTCTCAACCGAACAGGCCCGCGCCATTGGCATTTCGATGATCCAAGGTTGGGTGGACCTGCATTCAGTTGATGCGTCAATTCTTGACTCCCTCAATAAGGGTGACGGCTACGTCAAACGACAGATAGAAGGCTGGAGTAAACGGTATCGAGCCGCTCTTACGGATGATGTGCCCGATGGTGAGGATGTGATGAAATGGTTAGAGCAACACCAGCCACTAGACGTAAAACAATGCGTTATTCATGGCGATTGGCGATTAGACAATTTGGTACTTGACCTCAGTGAATCCAGATTAGTCGGAGTGCTCGATTGGGAGTTAGCAACAGTTGGCGATCCTTTAATGGATCTGGGCTCCAGCCTTGCTTACTGGATTAATGCAGATGATCCAGTCGAATTTACCAATCTTCGTCGACAACCCAGCAATGCACCGGGAATGCCAACAAGAAAAGATATTGTCGAAAGTTATCTTGAACTTTCAGGCATCACGTGTGACGACTTCACCTTTTATGAAGTTTTTGGCCTCTTTCGTTTAAGCGTCATCATTCAACAAATCTGGATTCGGTATCGATTAGGGCAAACTACCAATCCCGCCTTCGCAGATTTTGGAAGTGCAGTCACCGTGCTGATAAATAGAGCAAGAAACTTGATGAAATGAGAGCCGGCCGCTTAACAGTATCTACGCGATCTTTCGCAATAGTGGATTTGCCGATTCCCCAGCCACAGGAGAGTGAAGTTTTAATCAAAGTAATGGCCGCTGGGGTTTGTCTTTCCGATGTGCATTTCTTGGATGGGTCCCTTATCTCGGGATCGCTGAAATCCGATGTGGTTACCTTGGGCCATGAAGTGGCCGGCATCATTGAGGAGATTGGGTCATCAGTAACCAACGTCCACGTGGGCGATCACGTGGTTATGGTTGCGGGAATTCGCGATAGCGACGGAAGGTTACACACTCAGGGATTTGACTATGACGGTGGCTTCGCCGACTTCGTCATCGCTCGCGCCGACAATCTTGTTCGCATCCCCCCATCATTTCCGTTTGAGCAGGCTTGCATCATTCCTGATGCAGTCTCAACTCCTTGGGCGGCAATAACGCAGACGGCACACATGCAGAGCCACCAAAGTGCCGTTGTCTTCGGCGTAGGAGGCTTGGGATTCCACGCAGTTCAACTACTTAAAATTATTGGCTGTTTGGTGATAGCAGTCGACCCATCTGAATTCGCCCGCGACCGTGCGCTGGCAATTGGTGCCGATTTCGTCTTTGATTCAAACGATCCAGATCTGATCGCCAAGGTTAGGTCTGCAACTTCCGCGATGGGAGCTGATGCCGCATTTGATTTCGCTGGGGTTTCCTCAGTTCGAAAGCCGGCGCTTTCAATGCTGGCCGAGGGCGGAAAATTGGTCATTATTGGAATCGCAAACGAGCCAATTATCGTTCCAAACGATGTGGCCTTCACCTACCGGCGGACGCAAATACTTGGCCATTACGGTTCAGAGAAATTTCATACCGAGGAAATCATTCGGATGGTCAGCGAAGGAGTCCTCGATCTCTCTGCCTCGATCTCACAAGTGCTGCCGCTGGAACAAGCGCTTGAAGCGATGAAATTGCTTCGAGAGAAGATTGGAAACCCAATCCGCATTGTGCTTAAGCCTTGACTACCCGCAATCTATTTTTTTAACCAATAGTCGTTGATGTACTTCTCGCCTTCGTCGCAGAAAAAGGTGACGACGGTTTCAAGATTGAAGTCCTTCTTTAATTGCAAAGCGGCCAGCATGTGAGCCCCAGAAGATGGGCCAACGAATATTCCATGCCTGCGGGCGAGGCGACGCATCTCATCAATGGCATCATGGGAATGGATATGGATGAATCCATCAACTTCCCTTTTATGGCGATCGATGATTCCAGGAACGAAGCCATCTGAGATACCCTCAATAAGATGTTTTGCCACTTCGCCGCAGGCGATAGTGCAGGACTCGGAAGGTTCGAGTGCATAACTTTTGCATTTGGGGTTGACCTCTTTGAAAGCCTGTCCGACGCCGATCAACGTTCCGCCAGTTCCGACACCGCCGACGACTAGATCTGGTTTTGCCGGCAAACCTCGCAAGATTTCTTGTCCTAACCAATCGTGGTTTTCAATCACGTTCCATTCATTATCAAACTGTTGCGGTGCGAAATAACCAGGCTGGCTCCCGATTCGTCGAACTTCATCCAGAGCGTTATTTACGTGAAAATCTCCTAACGTGCGCACCTCGGCGCCGAAAGCTTCCGATATCGCAGTTCGCTCTTGACTAAGTCCTTCCGGCATAACCACCAACATTTTGTAACCTTTTACAGCCGCCACCATACTCATGGCGTTACCGGTATTGCCGCTGCTTGCTTCAACGATGGTATCCCCCGGTTTAAGTAAACCTTCGGCCTCGGCGCGTTCGATCATGTATTTCGCTATGCGCGCCTTGATTGAGCCTGATGGATTCAAATACTCCATCTTCACCCAGATGCCATCAATATTGATTAACGGGGTATTACCAATAGCATCAAGAATTGTTTTCACATGAAACAAGTTAGCAAGGAAAGACGTCGAAGTGAAGGAACTACCACCCGAGATTTAGGCGGTGAAGTCGGCCAGAACAATCTTTGTCATACCTCGCATGGCTTGCCACGCGTATTGCGCCTTCTCAGGATCTGGATTGCTCATGAAATCATTCATCTGGCGCGGAATGATTTGCCAACTGACGCCCCACTTATCCTTGCACCAACCACATTTTCCAGGAGTACCTTCTCTGGTGATCGCATCCCAAAGGCGATCGGTTTCCTCTTGTCCATCGCAGCTGATAGCCAATGAGATGGAATCGTTAAAAGTTTCGCCGCCCGGAACACTCATTCCCACGAGGTCATGGCCATAGATGCTGAACTCGGCCGTAAAGAGCGAATCACCCATTCTATTTTCGCTCTTGACGACAACGTCACCAAAAGTTGATTTGTAGAAGTTAAGGGCGCCCTCCAAATCATCGGCATACCAGAGAAAGGTTTTCAGAGAAGATGGCTGCGTCATCGATTTATCCATTCGTTTTTGAGGGTTGCATAAATCATCGTGTCGGTCCATTCGCCTTTAAAAAATTCTTCCTCTTTGAACTCTGCTTCTTTGCGCAAGCCTAGTCTCTTCACCAAATCTTCCGACGCAGAATTTCGAATATCTAGATGTGCGTAAACTCGCCGGAACTTGCCGGTGCTGAAGAGGTAGTCAATCGCAGCAGCACTTGCCTCGGTCGCATAACCTTGCCCGGAATATTTAGGGTTGATTACATAGCCAAATTCAGCCGTCTGATTTTCTTTGCTTTTGTACATCAACGAGATCTGACCGATCACTTTGTTCTCTTCTGGCAGAACGAAGCCCAGAAGCGCGAAATCTCCCTCATAGTCCAATTTGCTCGCCGCCGTTGCTTTCGCCAACGCCTCTACTACTTGCTCGTATGTACGTTGCGGCCACGGAATGTAGGTAACTACCTCTGCAACAGACTGGTATTCGAAAAGATCATCTGCGTCAGAGAGCGTCAACGGACGAAGTATGAGTCGTTTGGTTATAAGCCTAAAATCAGGAGAAGTTATCTCCATTGCTGAATATGGGCGAGTGCATTTGCGAAAATCAAATCTGCGTCGTAATCCATCGTTGCAACGTGATAGCTATTTGTCATCTCAATTCTTTGCTTTTCTTTAGTTCCAATGCCCGCCATGATGATGTCGCTATTGGAAATAGGCAATACGTGATCATCAACTGAGTGAAAGAGCAGAGTAGGAGCGGTTACTTTCCCTAAATTGGCTTTGGTGATCTTTAGCATCTTGTTAAGTTGCAGCACACCTTTGGTTGGCAAAACGTCATATCCCCATTCGGTAACATCTGGCTTCTTGATGTCATCTCCCACCGATGGCATACCCGGTTTTAACATCGCCAAAATGGGCGCAAATTTAATTTGCAGCCCAGGTATATGAATCATGGGATTGACAAGCACCAGGCCGTCTACGGGATGATTTTCAGCAACATTAAGCGTGGTGCATCCGCCCATCGACAAACCAAAGATAAATACCTTTGAACAAGTTTTGCGCAGATCCTGTAAATCTTTGACTACACGATCGGGCCACTCGTTCCAGGAGACTTTGTTGAGGTCCTGCCACTGAGTTCCATGACCTGGCAAGCGAGGTACTCGAACTGAGAAACCTTGTTCCACCAATGTGTGAGCCCAAGGACGCATGGATGCTGGCGAACCAGTGAACCCATGGACTAAGACAATGCCGATATGCGCGTTCTCGCCTCGTCCATCAAATGTAAAATCGGAAAGCCAACCCTCTGGTGCGTTTTCAGTAGCCATTCAAAAAGCCTATTCGCTCCAGTAGGTGTGTGTCACCACTCTGGCGTACGGTTTCTCTTATGTCGACCCCACGCGAATGGCAACCGTCCTTCGATGACCTAGGTCGGTCTCTACAGGAGATCACTTTCGTGGTCGTGGATCTGGAGACCACCGGGGCCTCAATCCGAGATGGCAGTGCCATTACCGAAATTGGAGCCGTCAAGGTTCGAGGTGGTCAAGTTATCCAAGAGTTCCAAACTTTCGTCAATCCAAATTCACCGATTCCGGCTTTCATCACCATACTGACCGGAATTACGGATGCCATGGTGCTCCACGCTCCACTCATCGAGGAAGCATTCCCAACTTTTCTGGAATTCTGCGGCTCTAAAGAGGAGACCGTACTCGTGGCACATAATGCTCCCTTTGATGTTGGCTTCCTCAAGGGCGCCGCCACCCAATTGGGATACACCTGGCCCAATTATCCGGTCCTTGATACCGCACGAATAGCTCGCCTCATCCTCTCGCGCGAGGAAGTGCGTGATTGCAAACTCGGAACACTTGCTCGATTCTTCAACACCATTGTTAAACCCACGCACCGAGCATTGGATGATGCACAGGCAACTGTCGATGTCCTGCATGGACTTTTCGAACGACTTGGCTCTATGGGCATTTCTTCACTTGAGGATCTTCAGGGATTCACCAATCGCGTCACCCCCGAACAACGTCAAAAGAAACATCTCGCTGATGGAATTCCTTCAGTCCCTGGTGTTTATATTTTTCGAGATGGCAACAACGAAGCCCTCTATATAGGGACCTCTCGAAATTTGCGATCTCGAGTGCGCAATTACTTTAGCTCGGGCGAAACCAGGCGGCGAATTCGCGACATGGTTAGTCTGGCTGAACGAGTCGATATCATTCCCTGCGCAACCATTCTGGAAGCACAGATACGTGAACTACGACTTATCTCAGAGAAACAACCGCGTTTTAATCGAAGATCCAGGCATCAGGAGAAAGCGATCTGGTTGAAATTGACCAACGAAACTTTTCCCCGGCTCTCTGCTGTCAGGGGTTCCTCATCGCTTTCTGATGAATCTGGTTGGGCCGGACCCTTCAATGGGTTGCAAGAAGCGCAATATGCGATAGAGGCTATTCACGAAGTTGTGCCCTTGCGCCAATGCACCAAAAAAATAACGGTTCGAAGCATTCCGAAGGACACCTCATGTGCGCTTCTCGATATGGGCAAGTGCGGAGCACCCTGCATCGGTCTACAAAATGCTGATGCATATTCACAACACACGATGAATGCGCGCGAACTCCTTCATGTCAATAGTTCTCAAATAGAAGTGCATCTCTCTCGAAGAATGCACGATTTGGCACAAACAGAGAGATTTGAAGAGGCTGGCGAATTTCGAAATCGCCTCAGCTCCTTCACAAAGGGTGCTTCTCGCGCTCAACGGATACGCGCCTTGGCCACTATTCCTCATCTTGTCGCCGCTACGCCCATCACAGATGGCGGGTGGGAATTCATTTGCATTCGCTTTGGAAGACTCGCCGCCAGCGCTTGCGCCAAAAATAATTCGGCAATTCCTGAAGTACTTAGCTCGTTGACTTTGACGGCAGAGGTCGTTGTTCCGAGCGAGGAAGTCTTACCTGCATCCTCGTACGAAGAAATTGAAAAGCTTCTGAGTTACCTGGAAACCCCCGGAGTTCGATTAGTCGAACTTGATGGTCAATGGTCGCTGCCAATCTTTGGTTCCGGAAATATGCACACCCAATTTCGCGAGCAAAAAAGTGCTTGGGAAGGGGCTATTCCGCTGGAATAGCAGCCAATTTTTGCGACAGCTCAATCCAGTTCTTCAAAAGCTTCTTGGCGGCGCCCGAATCAACAGCCTGAGCAGCCCTCACTAAACCATTGGCGAATTGTTGTTCTACGCTCAATGAGAAATCCGCCTTAAAGGCGGCCACGGATGCAGCAGCATTAAGCAACACTGCATCGCGACGGGCGCTTTGTTCGCCATCAAATATTGAATGCAATACATTGGCGTTGAACTTTGGATCGCCTCCGACAATCTCAGTAATTGGCGAAAGATTAATTCCGATATTCCGTGGATCGAAAGTTTCTGTTCGCATTTTGCCGTCATTAATCTGGATCACCGTGGATGTGGTGGAAATAGATATCTCATCCAATCCATCATCACCGCGGAAGAGGAATCCTTCACAGCCTCGATCTGCTAAAACTTTTGCCATAATCGGAAGCATCCGCTCACTAGCCACTCCGATAGCAACAACTTTTGACTTTGCCGGATTTGATAGTGGACCCAAAATATTAAAGACCGTGGGCGTCCCCAGTTCTTTACGGGCGGGCGCTGCAAATCTCATGGCTGGGTGAAACTTTGGTGCAAAACAGAAACCAATACCAATGCGACGAACGCATTCCTCAACTTGCGGGCCATCTAAAGTGATGACAACACCTAACTCTTCCAGGAGGTCGGCGGAGCCAGCCAACGAAGTGGCTGCTCGATTTCCGTGCTTGACGACCCGAGTTCCAGCCGCCGCAGTAACAATGCAAGCAGTGGTCGAGATATTTATGGTGTTAGCCCCATCTCCCCCAGTGCCGACAATGTCCAAGGACCGGTCGGGGATGGAAATGGGAGCCGCGAAAGCAAACATCTGCTCGATCATCGCGGAAATTTCAGATGCGGTCTCCCCTTTTGCCTTGTAAGCCAAAAGGAAAGCCTTGATCTCTTCGGTACTCGCGCCGCCAGCGAGGATGGTTCCCATCGCCCAGTGGATTTGCTCCGTGGAGAGAAGTTCTAACCGACCCAGTTGGGCCAAGACTTCCGCCCAGCGCGCCTCATGGGAGAGGCCGTTCAGGGAAGTGTTCAATAGATTCGAGGATTAGTGAATGGCCAGGCGCAGGCGCAACAAGGCTGCCGCACGATCGGCCAAGGTGAAGGGGTCGATGGGGTGTATTACGACATCGTCGGCTCTAGACCACGAAGCAAGCCATGCATCTTCGGGACGACCGGTAATTAACAGAACTGGTGGGCACTGGAAAACTTCGTCCTTCAGCTGGCGGGCGATGCCCATTCCACCTTCGGGGACGGACTCGCCATCCAGGATAAAGAGGGCCGCCGGCTTTCCGGCATCGACATATTGAAAGAGAGCAGGACCGGTGGCGAACTCGACGATCTGATGGCTCCCGAGATCGCCAGCCACTTTCTTGCCCAAGGCGGCGATAATGCTGGCTCGAACGCTCTGGTCGTCGGAATACACAACAATTACTGGGGTGCTCATGGCTGGCAAGTCTAGCCAACCATTTGCCCGTTCCGAGCCCTTGATGGCGGAAAATTGGTCGCTATTCCGCTGCACATCTGCCGTGATTAGTGTCACGACTCCCCGTGGGTGGCTCGGGGGCGTTAGGTCCTATTTGCGGTGAAAATCAGGAATAATGCGCGGGTGACCACAGTGGCAGCAACCCCAGGAAAAGTGACCAGGCCAAACCTCGTCGCAGTCGGAACCATCGTCTGGCTCGCCAGCGAACTTATGTTCTTCGCAGCGCTCTTTGCAATGTACGTCACAACGCGCGCAGTTCAAGGACCGAAGGTCTGGTTGGCCTCAACCGGAATGTTGAATGTGCGTTTCGCCGCCATCAACACCACCGTGCTGGTGCTTTCATCAGTGACCTGCCAGTTCGGAGTCTTTGCAGCCGAGCGCTTTCA
>CANBRH010000009.1 GCA_947371865.1 Actinomycetota bacterium | reverse complement strand
GTATTGCTCTTGCCCCGGTTGATAGCAGCACTGAGGAGCGCATTTTCCACGGGTTCCATGACAGGCAGATATTCCCCCGAACCGACTAAAGCCAGCGCCCCGCTCATCTCTTCACTGTATCGCTTTCGCGCTCGCCTATCCTGAAAATTAGATGTGATTTAAAGGCTGAGCGCATGCGGGCGTTAGTATTCGGCATATGCGTGGACGCCCTTCAAAAATAACAGCAGGAGTGTCTATAGCCATAGTTCTCGCCTCTGCCGCCTTTGCGTTCTTTAGCAAGACTGCCACTTCGGCTATTCCTAGATCCGATGTCCTCAAAGGACAGAAGACCTCCGTTTATGGCGATACAAATATTCTTTTACTCGGTCTCGATAGCCGTCGCGATAACAATGGTGCCAATTTGCCGAGAGCTCTACTTGATCTGATGCACGTAGGCTCCAGCAGTTCCATTGGTGGTTACAACACCAATACGATGATCGTGATTCACATTCCAGCAAATGGAAAAAATGCGGTGGCAATTTCGATTCCGCGCGATGACTATGTCAACGTTCCAGGTTTGGGTATGAAGAAAATTAAGGAGGCTTACGGCTATGCAAAATATGCTGAAGACTCGCGTCTCTACAAATTGGGTGTTAAAGAGCCAATGCGCGAACGCCTCAGCCGTGATGCTGGCCGAAAGGCGACCATCGCCACCATTACCGAATTGCTGGGAATCCCGATTGACCACTTTGCTGAGGTAAATCTCGTGGGTTTCTATGACATAGCTAATGCCATTGGTGGAATTCAAGTTTGTCTTAATAAAGCCGTAAATGACAAGCAATACTCTGGCGCGGTATTTCCCGCAGGACTGCAGACAATTACCGGAGTGGATGCGCTCAAATTTGTTCGCCAACGTCATGGACTTCCCAATGGCGACCTAGACCGAACCCATAGACAACAAGCATTTATTACCGGCGTGATTACAAAATTCCGCACTCAAGGAATTTTTGGTGACCTTGGAAAGCTCTCGGCGCTGCTCAATGTTGCTAAGAAGGATGTCACTATCGACAGTGGCTGGGATGTTTTGGGCTTTTTACCGCAAGCCAAAGCGCTTACTGGCGGACATATCACCTTCCACACCCTGCCTATTGAAGGCTACGTGATGCGCAACAGCCAGAGCGTTAATTTGATCGACATTCCAACAGTTCGAAAATTCACACACGACCTTTTCTTCCCGCCTAAGCCAACGCCTAAACCAACGGTTTCGGGTTCGACCGGAGCAAGTACCTCTACTACTCCCAAGCCAAAGCCAACCAAAGTCAATTACGCACATATGGCAAATGGAACTTCAGTAAACGGTGCTGCAATTCCTTGCGTTAACTAATACGACTCAAGAAGAGAGAATATTTTGCTTGGACTACTGACCATCTTTATTGGAGCGCTCGTTGCTCTGCAATCCAGAATTAATGGCTCTTTAGCCACCTCGGTTCATAACAGTATCGCCGGAGCATTTCTTTCCAACTTTGCTGGCTGGATCTTTTTATGGATTTTAGTTTTCGGTTCTAAGAAAGAACGAGCCGGTCTAGCCTTGGTGCGCGATGCTTGGAAGGCGAAGAAGTTGAAGCCGTGGTATCTGCTCGGAGGTGTCGCTGGCGGATTCTTTTTATCCATTCAAAGTATTACCGTCCCAGAACTTGGCGTTGCGATTTTCACGATCGCGACCATCGGGGGTCAGACAGTAACTTCGCTCGTGGTCGACAAGATGGGTATTTCCCCGAGCGGAAAGAAACACATAACACTTCCCCGAGTTCTTGGAGCTGCATTAACTCTGATGGCAGTAACGATCGCGGTTTTTCCCAAGTTAAGTGGTGCGAATTTTAAATTGCTACCAGTTCTGCTTACAGTGTTAGTCGGCGCGGTTGTTGCGTTCCAACAAGCAATTAATGGCCAATTAAATGTAGTTACTGGCAGGCCGCTGGCAACGGCTTGGATAAATTTTTCGGTGGGTAGTTTGGTGCTGTCAATTTCGCTCATTATTAATGTGCTCAATGGCGGGCATATCGCACATATACCTACAAATCCGTGGGTATACCTGGGTGGTCCATTGGGGCTCATCTTCATCGCTGTGTCGGCCTATGTCGTCAAGGCAATGGGAGTTCTCAACTTTATTCTCTTTAGCGTCACTGGCCAGCTTGTTGGGGCGCTGCTTTTGGATTGGTTGGCGCCGGCGACAAAAGGCGGAGTCAGTAGTTATTTAATATTTGGAACTCTTCTAACCTTAGGCTCGATTCTCTTCTCGCAAATAGCGGAGAAGAAGAAGGTGGCTTAGTCGTCAGATTCTCCGCCGCCAGCAATTGAAGGTTTGGCAATAGATGGCGTCGTGTTTGATGAGATCGGCGCCGCGTTGGCCGTGCCGGAAGAAGCGGTTGTCGTGCTCTGCGAAACGCTAGATGAGGCCGAATTAGTGACCCCTTGAGGAGTAATTTGAGCATAAGTAACTGAACCGGCTACGAGAAGTCCAAAGGCGAGGATTGCTAAGTGTCGTTTCATGGCTTGACTATGGCTCATCGTGCTGATGTGAAGCAGGGAACTTCCTGAGAGCCTGCTGGTAATCCTTTTCCTCAGTTAAGCGTGAAAGGATGCGCCTATGCCCAAGATCCAAGCCCCCAACCTTGCCGCGCATCGAGAATTCCGGCGTCAGCAGTTGGTTTCCGCAGCTATGGAATTAGCGCTTGCAGATGGCGCTTCTGCCATCACGGTTGCCGCAGTTGCACAGAAGGCTGGGCTCTCGCGATCTTCGATCTATGAATATTTTTCAAGCTCTGCAGATTTGGTTGCAGATTTGGTGGTCGAAGAACTTGATTACTACTTAGTTCGACTTGCTGATGCGATTAAAGGCGCACACGATCCCTTTGAAAAACTCTCATTATGGATTGCCGAAGGGTTGCGATACGTTGCAGATGGTCGCCACATGTTGGTCAAATCTCTCAACACAGTTACGACTCCGGAATATCGCAAGGAAGAAATTGCACTCGGTCACCGAAAACTCATCGCACCATTACGTGAGGCGCTCGTTTCTGCAGGTATAAATGATGTCGCGACTGCTACGGCATATATCTCTAGCGTTACCGATGCCGCAAGCATCCGAATTGAATCCGGAAATGACGCAGAGCTCGAAATCCGCAATGCGACGATATTCGCAATTGCAGGACTCCGAGCCCTGGCTACGCACTAACTTTTTTGGATCGTTTACTTAGATACAGCTAAGACAATCTTTGCCGAGTAGGCGCCGAACAAACCGGTTCGAGAACCAGCAGTCGCTACCAACGAACAAGTTCCACTCTTCAAGACCTTCACATTGGTTGCTGCAACAGTACAAATCTTTGGAGTCGAAGTTTTGTAGGTAATTCTTTCACCAAAGTTGGTCTCTTTAGCTAACGAAATATTTTTACCTACTTTTGCTGCAGCCTTCAACGGACCAGCGCGCTGAACTCCTAAAGCCAAATTAAAGGGAAAGTGAGAGGTCTTTGGACCTACAGATGCATTGCCTGGCGATGCAACTGCAATATCGCATTGACCGGCTCCCTTAAGAGCCGTGATCGTGAATCCACTCACCGCACATTCTGGTGTGAATGACGTCAAAGTAACCGCAGCTCCAGATCCGGTAGTTACAACGAAAGTTATGGGAGCTCGATAAGCAAGCGTCCCAGGTACATTCGCTGGAATTACTGAGCCATTGACTGAGACTGAAATTGTGTCTGGGGCTAATACCGGAGCTGAAGTTCCAGCCTTAAAAGTAATGGGAAAGAATTGATCTTCAGAGGTATCTCCTGGGGCGGTATGGTCGAGGCGAAAAAAGAGACCACAGATTGAGATATGGCAATCAACGGCAACGCCCGCCGCGTTTGAAAATGAGCCCACCACGTGAATTTTCACATCGCTTTTGGTTGGGGATAGTGGAGCGGGAAAGTTGGGGATTGCGGCAGATTCAGAGACCCAAATGGTGGATTGATCAAAGAGCGAAGTGGCATGTGCGCCAGTTGCTGGTTGGACACCTTCGGAAATATAAAGACCATGATTGGCTGGAAAATTCTGCAATCCCAGGTGAATGTCTGCCCCGGCCGGATCCAGATTTGTCAGTGGACTGCTTTGGGCCGAAATTGTCGTGGCCGCATTGGCAGTTGCCAAGAAGCTAGATCCCAAAACTACGGACAATGCAATTATCCCAGTTGTATATCTCTTCTTCATTTCTCCTACTTTCCTTTTTTACTTGAATGAAATTGGTAACAAGATGTCGTAACTGCGGTCATCGCCGCGTGTGTGATCGGCCCGCACATAAATTGCGCACTTTGCTTTACGACAATCAAGCTTTCCGATTTTGGAAGAAACTTTGATTGTGGTCGTAAATCGACCACCTGGTTTGTACGGAAGCGCAAGGCCAATTCCATAGTTAGGTGGATTGGAAGAGATCCATACTGATGCTCCAGAGGAGCCAGTTTTATCAGCACCACCACCACAAACTGATGGCCGGACTCCTTTGGCCACTACCTGACACATTTCGATGTAGATGCCTACGGTTTCATCAAAGTGTTGACCTTGAATAATTAACTTTTCGCCCGACTTGATGCCACTGGTTTTACTAATAGTAAGCGTCTCGCCATGTGAGCCGGTTATGGAGGTTGCGAATGCAGCATTGGGAAGCAGAATTAAAGCCGCAACTCCAATTCCAATCCATTTTCTCATTCGCGAAATTTAACTCACCCGCTGGATTCTTTTCCCAGACAGATAGGGTCGCCAACGTCGGACTTTTAGGCTACAAAGCGATGAAGAAAGTCAGATATAACGGTGTGATAATCGACCAGTGAAACCTCTGATCGCTCTAGTCGCGACGACGCTATTGCTCAGTGGTTGTGGCGCTAGTCCCATAGTCGTCTCCAATATTTCTGATACTGACGTATCTCTTTCTGTTGTTCATTCCGGAGAGGTTCCCCGCTATCACCGGATAGTGGCTCTAGCCAACGGCAGTGCCGAAATAGTTGCTGCCTTGGGCTACAAGGCTGAACTTGTGGGCCGAGATATCGCCTCAACCATGCCCGAACTTGCAGCAATTCCGATCGATACCGATGCGCACCAAGTTTCCGTGGAACGAATTCTCAGCCAGAAACCCGACCTCATCCTCATTGATTCCAATACCAGCCCGGCAACAGCGCTTACAATTCTCAAGAATTCTGGGATAAAGATCGTGAAGATTCCAGATGCTTGGACGCTCAGTACTGTCTCCGCTAAAGAGTCGGCGATTTCACTCGTATTACAGACCCCCACCGCGCAGAAGTTATTGGATGCTCAACTTTCAAAGATTGTTTTTCCAACTGAGAAAATTAAGGTCGCCTTCCTCTACCTTCGTGGAACTGCTTCCATCTACCTCATTGGCGGCAAGGGATCCGGGGCTGATTCCATGTTGCAGGCGATTGGCGTTACCGATGTCGGTGCAGCAACAGAACCTCATCCTTTCAATGCACTAACTGCCGAGGCATTAATCAAGATGCAGCCCGATGTTCTGCTATTAATGACCAAAGGTCTATCTTCGGTAGGTGGTCTTAAGGGACTACAACAATTACCAGGGGTTGGTCAGACGCCAGCCGGCAAGAATGGCCGAGTGGTCACGGTGGATGATTCGCTGCTTCTCTCCTTTGGTCCCAGAACTATTCCATTGCTCCCACTACTCCGCACTAAAATCCTGCAGGTGATGGGTAAATGAAGAGAAAGTCACTTTATGCTTCGTTAGCCCTGCTGGCCGCTGCCCTCTTTATTCTCTCCCTTCAAATAGGAATATTGCATCTGCACTCATCTGTTTTTTCTCTCATAGGGAAAAGAAATTCGGTCGATGCCACCACGGTCTGGGACGTGCGGTTTCCACGCGCGCTTGGTGCTTTGGTTATTGGCGCAGCACTGGGAATTGCTGGAGCTCTCGCCCAAGGGGTATTTCGCAATCCTTTAGCTGAACCGACCCTCATTGGTTTAACAAGTGGTGCCACCTTCGGAACTATCCTGGGTATTGCTTCCGGAGTCGCTGGATATGGATCGGCTTGGAATTGCGTGGCAGCCACAATAGGTACTGGCGCCGCAGCCACAATCACCCAATTGTTAGCGCCAAATAAGAACTTTGGCTTCCTGTTAACAGGTATTGCTTTCTCTTCGATCCTGACTTCGGTCTCTGGAATGATCATCTCCATCTCTGGCAAGCCAGGAATTCAATCTCTCTCGTTCTGGAATTTTGGCTCTTTGTCTCTGATTAATTTTTCCACTGTCTTAGTAATAACGCCGTTTATCGCCGTCGGAGTTGCCCTAGCCTTCGCTCTCTCTCGAGGGCTTAATGTCTGGAGTTTGGGCGAGAACAGCGCTTTTTATTTAGGTGTAAATATTCGCCGATTTAGGTTCCTGGCCATCATCGCAATTGCTCTCTTAATCGGGCCAGCTGTAAGCGCTGTTGGATCTATCGCATTCTTAGGGCTCTTGGTGCCGCACCTTGTGCGTTTGCTCGTCGGACCAGATCACCGTCATCTACTCGGACTATCCGCATTACTAGGATCTTTGGTTCTTTTGATTTCCGATTTACTAGCCCGAGCTGCTTTCCAACCACATGAACTCCCTTTGGGATTGTTAACTTCCCTACTGGGTGCTCCAATATTGATTATCTTGCTCCGTGCCAGAAGAGCACAGTGGGTGAGTGAATAATGATTAATGTAAATAAAATCTCAGTTAAACGCGGAGATGTTTTAGTTCTACAGGATTTTTCAGCGCTGGTGCCTGAAACTGGGGCAACCCTTCTGTCCGGGCCAAACGGATCCGGAAAGACCACACTTATACACGCAATAGCCGGATCGTTGCCACTCGAATCTGGATCAGTGGAGATATCTGATCGAAATATTTCAAACTTGTCCGCTGGCGAGATGGCACATCTTCGTTCGGTAGCTCCCCAGCGTAGGATTTTCTCTTTATCCTTTAGCGTTGCAGAAATTTTGAATTTCATCGCGCCCTCAAAGCGAAATGAGCACTGGCTTGCCACAGTCGAGTCCTTGGGGCTTAATGAACTCATGCAGAAGAAAGTCACCGAATTATCGGTGGGTCAGCAACAACGAGTAAGTGTGGCGTTGGCGTTAATTCAAGATGCACATTTCTATTTACTGGACGAGCCGTTCAGCGCACAGGATTCGGAATTTCAACTTCGAATCCTTTCCGCAATTAAAATCATTGCAACAAAAAAGGGAGTGCTGGTGGTCAGTCATAACACTGACTCCCTGCACTCCCAATTCGATCAAGAGTTACGACTTAATTAGCGAGGTGTGCGCTTACTTGGCGCGGCCTTCTTAAATCCACCTTTGCGGTGCTCAGCCACGAATGGCTTGCCAGACTTCTTGGCAGAACCACCAGCGCGGGCACGGGTGCTGCGCTCTGGAAATTCACTGGAACGCTCTTCACTCCTGGCCCCTGGCCTAGCTACCTTGGCTGGGCGAAATGGTCGTTCGGCCTTTGCTGATGTAAAGGGACGATCGCTCTTTTCTGCCTTGTCCGGGCGGGCAGGACGGTTGAATTTGTCTCCCTTATCTGCGCGAGCTGGACGGTTGAACTTGTCATCCTTCTCAAACTTAGCTGGACGGTTGAACTTGTCAGCCTTATCAGCCTTGGCTGCACGGTTGAAACCGTCAGCCTTATCAGCCTTAGAAGGACGGCTGAACTTTTCAGTTCGGGCTGGCTTCTCAGTGCGAGCAGGACGTTCGGCGCGGTCGAAATTAGCTGGACGTTCGGTACGACCGGTACGGGTAGGGCGCTCAAACTTTTCTATACGGGCAGGGCGGGCTACATATTCGGTACGAGCCGGACGTTCTTCTCGTACTGGACGCTCGTAACTTTCATCGCGAGATGGGCGGACTGGACGATCGTTTCGTACTGGACGCTCAGCGCGAGCTGGACGATCAGAACGATCTGGGCGAGGACCGCTGGAGCGGCCGCCGCGGAATCCGCGATCGCCACCACGACCACCACGTTCGCTGCGAGATGGCTTCTCTGGTTCAACGATGACAGGAATACCTGAGGGCTCTTGTGCACCGGTGATGCGGATGAGTTCTTCATCAGATGGTCGGACATAGCTTTCCGAAAGCTTAACGCCGGCACGGGTTGTTAATCCGTAGACGCCCTTCTTTTGCTTGGAGGTAGCCAGAGTTACAACAACACCAGTAGCGCCCGCACGAGCAGTACGGCCAGCGCGGTGCAAATAATCCTTGTGATCTGCAGGTGCATCGACGTGAACCACAAGGGAAACATCATCAACGTGAATTCCACGTGCCGCAACGTCCGTAGCAACGAGTGCCGAAGCGCGACCATCTTTGAATGCGGCCAAAACGCGGGTGCGTTGTCCTTGAGATTTTCCGCCGTGTAGGACTCCGACTGGAACGCCCTTTTGAAGCATCTTGTCAGCCAACTTGTCGGCGCCATGCTTGGTACGCACAAAGAAAATGGTGCGACCTTCGCGGGCAGCAATTTGGGTGGAGATCAAATCTTTATGAGCTTGATCCATGATCAACACGTGATGGAGCATGTCAGCAGAACGTGACTTCTCATTTTCCAATGAATGGGTAATTGGATTTTTCAAGAAGCGCTTTACCAAGGTATCGACATCGCGATCCAAAGTAGCGCTGAATAGCATTCTTTGGCCATCATCCATGGTCAATCCAAGGATTTCTTTAACAACAGGTAAGAAGCCCATGTCAGCCATTTGATCGGCTTCATCGAGAACAGTGATTTCAACTTCATCAAGTTCGATGTGGCGCTTCTCGAGGAGATCGATAAGACGACCAGGAGTGGCAACAATGATAGGGACACCGCGCTTGAGCGCTTGAATCTGTCCGGTGTAGGAAAGCCCGCCGGCAACAACTTGCGAATTAAGGTTTACGCGACGAGCCAATGGTGCGATGACATCGTTGATCTGCATCGCGAGTTCGCGAGTTGGAGCAAGAATCAAGCCCAATGGATGATGTGGGTCTGCGGTTTTGCCAGCTAGACGAGTAAGCATCGCCAATCCGAAAGCCAGCGTCTTACCGGAACCGGTCTGTCCGCGGCCAAGGATGTCGCGACCAGAAATGGCTTCGGGCAAAGTGGCGGTTTGAATAGGGAATGGGGCTGAAATACCTTCAGCATCTAACGCCTGAACGAGCGCAGAATGAACACCTAAATCTTTAAATGACATGGATCTACCAATCGAGACATCAAGCGTGTCTCGAGATGATCCGATTTCGATCAAATTATTAGCTAAGACTCGCATGTAGAACGCATTTTGCGCTCTTGGGGGGAGTGCTGCGGTTGCAACAACTGGCTAAGGGTAACCGATGCCCCGAACATTCCCCAAATCGAGGAACTCAGGGTTTTCGAATGTCTATTTAATAACGAATGCCACGCTCTCAGTGGAGTCATCGATCGCTAATTGCCACTCGTATCGTCCAGATGCCAACGAGAGATTATTGATGTTAAGGGCCATAGGGAAAGAGATTGGTGCACCTTCTGGATGTCCAGGTGGCCGGCCAACTTCAATCTGCCCAGCGGTTCCCACGATATTTCCCGCATCATCTGCGATGGAATTGCCATCTTCGTTGATTAATTTCAAGGACCAATTCAATTTCTTATTAGTCGAAGTCCAAGGGATTTCGGCTTTAACTGCAACGGACATAGCCGGAATCGGAGAACCTGCCACATCCCAGCCGCCGCCCAAAATAAAGAGCTTTCCATTTACTTCTTGTGCAGCATCGGCCAAAATCATAAAAATCTTCATTGAGACCCTTTCGACTATCCACTAACTCTAGCGCGGTGATGTAAAGAGCAACCCAAGAGCCAGAACTAATATTCCCGCAGCTGAGAGCGCTGTGAGGGAACGGCGGACTCGGGGCCTTGCCAAAAAAACTGATGCCTTATCAACGGCTTTAATGAGTGATCCATACCAAATAGTCGAAACACTTGCCTGAACCAGGCTTAAGAGAAAAATCCCCCAACCTAAGGAAAAATGTTTGGGAACAAATTGTGGGATGAATGCCACGGCAAATACCGCTGCCTTTACATTTGTAAGGTTGGTTAATAGCCCCAGTCTGTAGGCGGAGGTAAAAGTTGTCTTTGCCTTGCCCGTGAAATCGAATTTTCCAAATTCTTTCTTGAGTTGCAAGAGAGTCTGAACGGCAAGACCAACGAGGAAGGCGACTCCGGCGTATTTAAGAATGGAGAATGCCAGATGTGACTTGGCGAAGATCGCTGAAAGCCCAATACCTGAAAGCGATCCCCACACGATTAACCCCGAAGCATTTCCTAACACTGAATAAAAAGCAGCTCGTGGTCCACCAATCAAGCTTTGCCGCAAAACCATAGCTACCCCTTGACCAGGAACAACGGCAAGTAAAAGTGCGGTCAACGCAAATGCTGGAATAACACGGAGGAGATCTAACAAGTTATTTGGTTACCTTCCGGCGCCACCGCGCATATTCATTTGCAAGGTCATCTGAATATTTCATTTCGGTATTTGTGACCTGAGAAAGGAGGTGATCAGCAAATTCGGGATTTCTAGCCAAGAGAGGACCATGCAGATAGGTTCCGTAAACATTGCCAGAAATAGCACCGTCAAGCTGCGAGTAGCCATTTCCATGACCAACTAATACTTTTCCGAAAGGTTGCACTGACGAACCAATCTCGGTAGCGCCTCCATGATTTTCAAAACCCGTAAATTCACAATCGAGAATTGATGAAGCAACTTTGATATCTCCCACAAAACGAGATTTGCCTGGGGTGGTTGTGATTTCAAGTAGACCCAAGCCAGCAATCACATCGCCTTGACCATTGGTAAAACTCTCGCCAATAATTTGAAACCCAGCGCAGATGGCAAGAAGTGTGGCTCCGTGCTCAACAGCTCGGCTAAGAGAGCCAGCTTCTTTGAGTGCCATCAAAGAGAGCGACTGGGCAGCATCTTCAGCCCCACCCATGAGATAGATGTCGCCGGTTTCGGGCAACTTTTCGCGGAAAGCAACATCGATAACTTCAGTACCGATTCCATTGAGATGCGCTCGGAATGCCAGGACATCAGCATTTCCACGATCCCCATAAGTACCCAGCAATTCATTATGAATTCGGACGATAGTCAACATTATTTGCTCAACTCAAAAAAGGCGGTGTAAGCAGATAAGACTTGAACGTTATCCCCTGCAGAAAAGCGTGACATCGCTGCTTCAAAGTCGGCGGCAAGTTCTGACGTTATGCCCTCCACCCTGAGGCGATATTGCATATCAAGTGCACGTTCACCGGTAACTACGACTTTCCTGCCTTGCAAAATCTGGAAGGAGACATCAAAGAGCCAAGAGGTATCAATACCATCTACTTGGCGAGAATTGAGGATCAGGATTACATCTTTGGCGGTGACCCCGCGAAGTGCTTCTGTCCACGAGGCGGGATTCTTTGTAAGGCGAATATCCGCGTGAACCCCATTAAGGTCTCGAGTAATGGTGCGCTCGAGTTCGCCGATAGCTGGCTCGAGGTACGGAGCCGCAATCAAGGCTCCTGCGATGTTGGCCAATGCTGCATTGCGATCGGATGCGTCCTCGGCTTCAAGTATTCGATCGTAAACTCGATTAGTCAAGCCACAATCGGAATCGTAAATTCCATCTTTCCAGGACAAATACGATCCGCACTTGGGACACACGGCGCCGTCGGGATGCGAGCGCCCACCGAAAGAAACTCGAACGACTTTCTTGGCGGTGCTAATCGCGTAATTTACATAAGGGTCATCGATATCGGCCACAAAAATTGTTTCGTCAGCGACGTCTGCTATTTCATGCCATATGTCCGCGACTCGTTTTACTTCGTGCATCCGATGAAGTTGGTCGCGAGTCAGATTAAGTAGCACGACAACTTTGGGATTGGTCTGCGCCAATATTGAAGGTAGATGAAGTTCATCAATTTCCAGAACTGCATACTCGTCGGGTTGCATCAAAGAACTTGCGATTCCCCAATTGAGATTTGAACCCGTTTGACTGGTTGCAACGCTGCCTACTTGTTCGACGATGCGCTTAAGGAAGCGAGTGGTACTGGTTTTTCCGTTGGTGCCACTGACAAGAAAGATGGTTCTGCCGGGCGCCAATTCTGCGATGGCAGTTGGTCGCAAGGCTAGGAGAACACGGCCAGAAATGGTTTCGCCGGATTTACCCGCAAAGGTGCGAGATGCCCAGCCAGAAAATAAAGCGATGAGAACTGCCCGCTTTAATCCCCGATGTGGCATGCGCTCCCTCTTCGTTAAGTTGGATCGAGCCACCTGTGAGAGTCGAACTCACGACCTACGCTTTACGAGAGCGTCGCTCTACCGACTGAGCTAAGGCGGCGGGTGGTACCTAAAACTAATCTAGGCGAATTGTTCCAGTTGGGGTGGCGAGATGAATAGCAACCACACCAGTAATGCCGTCATTGTCTTCGACATCAATCCACTCGATGTTGATACCTTCGAGCGCAGTTGAAACATCGGTCCCTAGCCAGTTTTCGATAGTTGCTAGATCGCCAGCGATTTCAATTTTTTCGATCTCAGCGACGGCTTTGCCATCTGCTGATGGGTGATCATCGGAGGTCCATTCAATAAAAAATGGAAGTTGAGCATCATAAATTGTGGCCAAAACCCCGATTTGCTTCCAATGTAAGTCAGTGCCATCAGGACGCTTGCGATGTCCTTCGGCAGATTCACGGCCAAGACGAGTTTCAATCGACTTAATGTCTTCAGTGGAAACGACCCACGTTAACCAACCGCCACCTTCATTTGCACGCTTGGAAACTGCCTGGCCAAACGGAGTCTGGTCGGCAGCTGGGTGATTGAGCGGGCAGACTACTTCGAGATAGTGACCATTCTTGAGGGGCAAAGTGAAATTTCGCGTTCCGAATCGTGGGTGGATGCCGCCGTCAACAAAAGCTGAGCCAAGTCTGGAACCCAACCGCTGAACGACATCAACGAGTTGGTCATGAGAGGCAACATAGGAGACGTGGTCTAAACGCATAAGTAAATCTTGCCCTATTTCAGGTAGTGCTTTTTACCACCGGGAAGCAGAGGTCAAGCGCTACACGACACCGGCCCATTGGGGGTTTTACCCGTCAAGAAATAGGCATCTACTCTGGAATCGATGCAGGCGCTGCCCCGATTGTGACCCGTGTGACCATCCCCGTTGAAGGTAAGAAGGGTCGAACTCGGGAAGGCTTTATGGAGCGAGAGCGCCCATTCGTAGGGGGTGGCTGGGTCGGCAGTTACGCCAATGATCAAAATAGGTGGCGTTTTCAGGTGAGAAAGCGGCTTAGGAAAGGCCACCACCTCTGTGGGCCAGTAGTGACAGGTCAGGCCTGCATAGGTCAGAAAAGGTCCAAAAATCGGTGCCGTCTGGGCAAAGACCGGCTCGTCCGACTTGATCTGGGCCAACGTCCGGGAATCACGAAAGTCCAAACAGCTAATAACTTGGCTGATGTCGTCTTGGTTATCGGTATAGCGACCGTTTGCATCTCGATGGGAGTACTCGTCGGCCAGATCGAGTAACAACTGGCCGTTAGAGGTGGTGATCGCCTTTGCTAGGGCGGAGGCCAATCTCGGCCAACCTTCTTGGGGGTCATACAGAGCTGAGGCCACGGCAGTAATAAGCAACGCTGGGGTGACGATTCTTTTGTCGTTGCCGCTCATCGGATGCGTTTCAGCTTGGGCAAGAAGTTTCACAAGTTGTGCTTTTGTGACCGACTTGGTTTGCTTAAAGAAATCCGTCAGCGCTAAATCGAAACCTCGGGCTTGAACTAGATTTTGATTTCGAATGGAGACATTTGGATCAACAGCACCATCGAGAACAAAGTGGCCCACATGTTGGGGGTACAAAGAGGCATATAAGGTGCCAAGAAAAGTGCCGTAACTCTTTCCCAAGTAATTTAACTTATCTTCACCAAGAGCACTCCGAAGAATCTCCATATCTTTAGCGGTTTCGACAGTGCTGTAATGACCTAATCTTTTTCCGGCGACCTTTGCACAAGCCACAGCAAACATTTTCGCTGCTGATATCAGTTGAGCTTCCTCTGCAGATGTGCCGGCTTTCCCATCGCTTGCCAGATAAATATCCTCTTGCTTATCCGAAAGGCATCGAATGGGATCAGAGAGATTTACCCCTCGGGGATCAAATCCGACGATATCAAATCGTTGATTTATTTCTTGAGAAACTATGTACTCGGCGTTATAGGCATAGTCGAAGCCAGATCCCCCGGGGCCTCCAGGGTTAACAACGATGGACCCAATACGTTTTGCGGGGTCAGTTGCCTCGTGTTTGAGGACTTTGAGATGAAAGAAATCTTTGCCCACATGGTTGTAATCGACTGGGACTTTGAGGGTTGCACACTTAAAAGATGCGTAACACACCTCCCAATTCAATTTCTGACTTTGCAACTCCTTCAAGGAGTAACTCTGCTGAAAGAAGCCACGCACCGAGGGCGTAACACCAGCAATAAGTAAAAGCGCCACAAAGAGCGGAATTAGTAAGCTTTTTAGGGGTTTGCGAATCATCTTAGCTGCACCATGAGGGCTTCGATCGACAAGAGTGCATTGGCATTGTGGCCCAGATTGGTCCGGGTCCGCATGATGGCTTCAATTTTCGCCAAAGTATGTTCTGGCGCGGTCACCCCGGCGAGACGAAAGATCTCAGTGGTCATATCCAAGTTAATGATGGAATCAGAGAGATCAGACCCTTGGGATTGGACTAGCAAAACATCGCGGTAAAAAGAGGCGATATCTAAGAGCGCACGATCGAGATAATCGCGGACCATCCGAGTCGATCGCGACTTCTGCTCCTTTTCCAATTCCTTAACTGCTTTCGATCCACCTTGAGTTAACTTGGTACCGGTCTGTCCCCAAGCCTCCTTCAAATCATGAATCTCTTTGTCATCGCGCTTGCCTGCTTCCTCTTCGGCCTCTTTCTTTGCCGCCTCGACGAGAAGTTGAGCCGCTTTGTAGGCAGAGGCGACGTCGGTGATTGCAATAGGAAGTTTGAGAATTGCAGCGCGGCGATCGCGAGCTTCTTGGCTCCTTGCTAAGTAGCGAGCTCGACCAACATGTCCTTGGGAAGCACGAGCAGCGAACTCAGCCATGTGCTGGGAGATTTCTTCCCGTTGAAGAAGATCTGAAACTGCTTGGGAAGATGGTGTGCGCAGCGTTAAGTTGCGAGTTCGAGACCTAATAGTTGGAAGTACATCTGAAAGTGTTGGGGCGCATAGGAGCCAAACAGTTCGTAAACCCGGTTCTTCTACTGCTTTGAGAAGTGCATTTGCCGCCGATTCAGTAAGGCGATCTGCATCTTCGATAATTACAACTCGGTAGTTGGCAACTGAAGGCGACCACGAGGCTCTAACAATTAGTTCGCGAATTTCATCGATCTTGATTGAGAGCCCTTCAGTCCGAATGAGTTCAACGTCTGCATGGGCGCCGGAGAGGGCGGTGATGCAGTGATTGCAGGCACCGCAACCTGCATCAGGGCAGAGAAGAGCCGCGGCAAATGCCAAAGCAGCATTTGAACGTCCAGATCCGGGAGGACCAGTAAATAGCCAGGCATGGGTCATGGCCTGAGTTTCGTCAGCACTGTCTTTGGCTGACTTCACAGCTTCTTGGAGAATTTCAATGACAGGTGCTTGATCGATCAATTTGCTAAATACCTCAAACATCGAAGTTATTTACTCTTCTTGGTCTTTTGATTGATCTTAAGAAGTGGTAACACCGAAATGCGCTCGATGATTTGGGCATGAATGGATTCTTTGCTCTGCGTGGCATCGACAACGAAGTAGCGTTCGGGATCCACGTTGGCAAGATTGAGAAATTCTTGGCGAACTCGCTCGTGGAATGCCAATGGTTCGCTTTCGATTCGATCCGTTGATTGCAGGCGCGCCAGTCCGATTTCAGCTGGAAGATCCATGATCACAGTCAGAACTGGGGTCAAGGTTTCGGTAGCCCACCTAGAAATTCGAGCGACCTCAGCCGGCTGCAGAATTCGACCAGCGCCTTGGTACGCGATAGAAGAATCCAGGTATCTGTCGGTAATGACAACTTCGCCCTTGTCCAGAGCTGGTTTGATGACCGAGAAGACATGGTTAGCGCGGTCGGCTGCATATATAAGCGCTTCCGCTCGTGGTGAAATAACGCCGGTTTCATTGTCGAGAACAATCTTGCGCAGCTTCACTCCGATGGGAGTTCCGCCGGGCTCACGCGTAAGTACAACGGTTTCGCCAATCGACTCTAGGTAGGTCTTGAGAAGTTCTGTTTGAGTGGATTTGCCCGAGCCTTCGCCGCCCTCGAAAGAGATGAAGATTCCGGTCTTGATGGCGCCGGTGATTCCACCGAGTTCACCGCGAAAGGCCGCCATGACATCCGACCACAACGAAATCGTTGGACGATCGCGCATCTGCCGATAGGAAAAAATGCCAACGAGCGTGCCAATTATTCCGGCGAAAAACATGGTGAAAGCGGCGCCGTTGTATTCCAATTTGGTGCCGTTGACGTTAAAGCTATGTTTTCCGATGGCCGCCGCAATGACTGGGGCAATAGCCAAAACCAAGACCAAAGAGATTCGGATTAAGGATTGTACGAAGGCAAAAGTACGGCCGCGAACTTCATCTTCAACTTCCAAGCCAAGCATCGTAAAACCAGTAACCCATGAAACTCCGGCAAAGGCGCCAAGAAGAACAGTGACACCAATCGCCAAGACCAAGTTAGAAATAAGAGCCAATAACACTAGAAATATTGAAGATATCGTCAGAGCGGCACCGAAGAGTCTGCGCCGAGAAAACTGATTAAAAATCTTTGGTCCGAGCGAGATACCCAGTGCCAGACCTGTAAAGACTGATCCAAAAAGAATTCCGTAAGCGGCATCTCCGGCTTGCAGATCGCCGACGAAGGTACGCGCCAGACCAATCACGGCACCGGCGGCGAAGAACGCGCCCAGCATTCCAAAAATAAGTCCGCGAATAATCTTATTATCGTTGACGAATTTGAAACCTTGGATCAGCGCCTTACCAATATTTTCGTTTGCGGCACCTTTAGTCGCAGGCCCTTTCGGAATTTCTTTTAATTGATAAACGATATAGGCGGTGTAAAGGAAAGAGATTGCGTCTATGTATAGAGCCATATCGGCGGAGGAGGCATAGCGTGGCGACAGCCAATCCGTTAGCGGCTTCGAGACCAAAGCAAGGAGGGAGAAGATGAGAGCCGCAAGTGGAGCAGTGCCGTACGAGGCTAACAAAGTGACTTGATTTGCACTTTCCAATTTATTTTTCGGTACTAAATTCGGAACAGAGGCTTCTTTGGCCGGAGACCAGAAGAGTGTTACAGATTCGACGAGGACCGTGGCCGTGTATAGCCAGAAATAATTACCCACGAGCGGAATTGAAAGATAAAGACCAAAGCGCAAAATATCGCAAACGATCATGAGGCGGCGGCGGTCAAAACGATCGGCAATTACCCCGGCGAGTGGTCCCAGAATTACCGCAGGAAGCAAGCGAACGATAAAGACGCCGGCAATAGCAAAGTTAGCTTTGGTGTAATTGCCACCCGAAAGTTCTTGAGCCAGCGCGGTTGTGGCCAAAAGACCGAGCCAATCTCCAAAAGAGGAGAAGGCCATCGAATTCCATAGTTTGCGAAAGGCGGGGATCGCCAAAACGCTACGGCTTTCCGATTGCGCGGGGGCGCTGGGATAGGGCAGCGATTGCGACATAGATTAAGCCTAGACGGCTACCGGCTTACCTTTACCGGTGGCGGCCTTCTTCTTGACCTTGGGTGCGCCTGTGGCTTTAACCGTGTTCTTGGTCAGGGTGGGAGCGCTCTTTTTGCTCGCACTCTTCTTGGCCGGACTCTTCTTGGCTGCAGCCTTCTTAGCCGCTGGTGCCTTTTTTGCGGCTTTTTTACTAGATTTTTTCACTCTGGAAGAGCCGCCATTTTCAGCTTCCCAGGCGCGGCGACCTGCAAGAAGTTCTAGGCCGCGCTCGAGTGTAAGAAATTCAACAGTGTCACCACGACGAAGGGTCGCATTGGTTTCGCCATCAGTTACATAAATTCCAAAACGACCATCTTTCACCAAGACTGGCTTCTCACTTGCTGGATCGATACCCAGATCTTTGAGAGGAGGTTTAGCAACACCACGACGACGAACCTTAGGCTCGCGATAAATTGCCAGTGCATCTTCAAAGGTAATGGTAAAGAGCTGATCTTCAGAAGTTAAGGTGCGCGAATCGGCTCCGTTCTTTAAATAAGGACCATAACGACCGTTTTGAACAGTGATGGGTTCGCCTTCGAGTTCTCCTAAAGTGCGAGGAAGAGAAAGTAGTAGCAATGCATCATCAATGTTGATGGTGTCTAAGGTCATCGTAGAGAGTAGAGAAGCCGTCTTTGCCTTCTCGCTTTTCTTTGCTCCCTCAGGAAGCGCTTCGGTCACATACGGTCCAAAGCGACCAGATTTTGCAATTACTGGAAGATTAGTCTTCGGATCTAGTCCAAGTTCGCGTTCGCCAGATGGTTGAGACAAAAGTTCGATGGCAACCGGCAAAGTGAGTTCGTCAGGTGCTAGAGATTCAGGAATGTTGGCAAACTTGCGTGCATCGCCTTCGCCTTGTTGTAGATAAGCACCGTATCGACCAACTCGTATTTCAATTCCTTGGCCCATCTTCATGGTGTTGATCTCTTGCGCGTCAATTGCACCTAAGTCAGCGGCCAGATCTTGTAAGCCCGGAATCCCATCGTGACCAAAGAAAAATCGAGTAAGCCAAGCGACGCGGTCTTCTTCGCCGTTAGCAATGCGATCGAGGTCTTCTTCCATTGAAGCGGTAAATTCATAATCGATCAAACGAGAGAAGTGTTGTTCCAGCAATCCAGTAACTGAAAATGCCAAGAATGTAGGAACCAGAGCGCGACCACGCTTTGCCACATAACCACGATCTTGAATCGTGGAGATAATCGATGCAAATGTTGATGGGCGGCCAATCCCAAGTTCTTCCAACTTCTTGACCAATGTTGGTTCGGTGTAGCGGGCTGGTGGCTTGGTTTCGTGCCCCTCACAGGTGTATTCCGCTACTTTCATGGCATCGCCGACGGACATTGCTGGAAGTCGCTTGGAATCATCGGCATCATCAGATTTCTCATCCGAGATCTCTTCATAAGCGGCCAAAAATCCTGGGAAGGTCACTACCGAACCGTTGGCACGGAAAACAGCAGCCTCACCGTTAGAGGTATCTACGTCAAAATCGACGCGCATCTGTAATTTCTTAGCATCCGACATTTGCGATGCAATCGTGCGCTTCCAAATCAAGTCGTACAGAGCAAATTCGTCTCGTGATATTTCATGCGCAAGTTCACCTGGAGTTTTAAAGGTATCTCCTGCTGGCCTGATTGCTTCGTGAGCTTCTTGGGCGTTCTTGGTCTTGCCTTCATAAACACGCGGAGAAGCCGGAACATAATCTGCACCATAGAGCGCTTTTGCAGAAGCACGCGCCGCGCCGATTGCCGCTTGTGAGAGAGTCACAGAATCAGTACGCATGTAGGTGATGTAACCGTTTTCGTACAATCGCTGAGCGACGCGCATTGTCAGTTGAGCGCCCCAACCCAATCTCGATCCGGCATCTTGTTGCATTGTCGATGTTGTAAATGGTGCTTTTGGTCGTTCGGTGCGTGGCGATTCTTCGGTGCTTTTTACGGTTAATGATTTGCCAGCAAGAGATTGGACAAGCCCACGAGCAGCGACCTCATCGAGCAAAAGAATGTTTTCTAAGGACTTCTCTTTAATTCCACCATTTGAATCGAAATCATTGGTGGCAGCCACGCGCTTTCCATCAAGAGATAGGAGGCGAGCGCGGAAACCTGCGGTGCAATCGGCGCTGAGGTCCCACCATTTTGAGGAGATGAAGGCCATACGTTCGCGTTCGCGTTCGACAATCAACCTGGTGGCAACAGATTGCACACGTCCAGCAGAAATTCTTGGCATTACTTTCTTCCAGAGAACTGGAGAGAGGCGATAGCCGTAGAGACGGTCTAGAACTCGACGCGTTTCTTGGGCATCGACCATGCGGTAGTCCAGATCGCGAGTTTCTTCCGCGGCCTTTTGAATTGCCTCTTTGGTGATTTCATGGAAAACCATCCGGCGAACCGGAATCTTTGGACGCAGAACTTCGATCAAGTGCCAAGCGATTGCTTCGCCCTCGCGGTCCTCGTCAGTAGCCAAGATGAGTTCGTCGGCGCTCTTCATGAGCTCCTTGAGTTCGGCCACTTTCGCCCTTTTATCGGGATTTATTACGTATAGCGGGGCAAAATCTTCCTCAATATTGACGCCTTCTTTAGCCCAGGCGATCTTCTTGTATTCCTTGGGAATATCAGCCGCCCGCATGGGTAGGTCACGAATATGACCTACCGATGCTTCGACGACATAGTCATCCCCGAGAAAGCTGCCAATCTTGCGCGCTTTCGCAGGTGATTCGACGATGACTAATTTGGTACCCAATATCTTCCTTCTTGTTATTCGATTGATTCTTCGATTTAGACGATCGTTGTTGCGCCGCGACGGCTACGGATAACCGCACCCACGATGACGATGACCGCGACCAAAGCAATCAACTTGCTGTAGGTCTGGTGACCATTGAGAGCAAAGCTGACAATGGCGGGAGTAATCAAGAGACCGACCAAGTTCATGACCTTGATCAGCGGGTTAATAGCAGGGCCGGCGGTGTCTTTGAATGGATCTCCGACAGTGTCTCCGATGATGGTGGCAGCGTGATCATCCGATCCCTTGCCGCCATGATGACCATCTTCGATCATCTTCTTGGCGTTATCCCAAGCTCCACCAGAGTTTGCAAGGAAGACTGCCATCAGAGTTCCAGTTCCGATAGCACCAGCAAGGTATGCGCCAAGTGCGCCGACGCCAAGTCCGAAACCAACCGCGATTGGAGCCATGACGGCTAGCAATCCCGGAGTTGCAAGTTCGCGGAGTGAGTCGCGAGTACAGATATCTACTACACGACCGTATTCAGGAAGTTCAGTGCCAAGCATGATTCCTGGGTGGGTATGGAACTGGTTGCGAACTTCCACAACAACAGCGCCAGCAGCACGAGAAACAGCATTGATAGCCAAACCTGAGAACATAAAGACGACGGCAGCGCCAATAATGAGACCAACCAAGTTACGAGGGTTGGCGACATCAAGTACACCGTTGAATTGAATGTCGGTGACGACTTTGCCAGCTTCCTTAACCGCATTCTTGATCGCATCGGTAAATGCGCCGAAGAGTGCAGTCGCAGCAAGAACAGCGGTGGCAATCGCAATACCTTTTGTGATCGCTTTGGTTGTGTTTCCAACAGCATCAAGTTGGGTCAGGATTTTTGCGCCTTCGCCTTTAACATCGCCAGACATTTCAGCAATGCCCTGAGCGTTGTCAGAGATTGGTCCGAAGGTATCCATTGCGACGATAACGCCGACGGTGGTCAAGAGGCCAGTACCAGCCAGGGATACTGCGAAGAGCGAAAGAACGATGGAGCCGTGGCCCAAGAGAAAGGCACCAAATACGCCTGCAGCAATGAGAAGAGCTGAGTAAACAGCAGATTCAAAACCGACAGAGATACCAGCCAAAATAACAGTTGCAGCACCGGTTTTTGATGATGCGGCAACGTCATTGACGGGACGACGACCAACTTCAGTGAAGAAGCCGGTGAGAACTTGAATAGCTGCAGCAAGAACGATTCCGATAAGTACGGCACCGAAAGCCAAAGTGCGAGGGTTAACGCCGACGCCAGCAGCTTCAGAGGTAAGTCCGGCCATTTGCTTCAGTGATGATGGCAAGTAAGTGAATGTTGCGAAACCAACAAGAACTGCCGAGATGATTGCTGACAAGAAGAATGAGCGGTTGATTGCAGTCATCGCGCTCTTGTCGGTGGAACGCAAACGAGTGATGAAGATACCGACGATGGCGGTGACAATTCCAATTGCAGGAACGATCAATGGATAAATAAGACCGGCATCACCGAATCCAGCTTTACCAAGAATGAGAGCGGCTACCAACGTAACTGCGTAAGACTCGAAGAGGTCGGCTGCCATTCCAGCACAGTCACCGACGTTGTCGCCAACGTTATCTGCGATTGTGGCAGCGTTACGTGGGTCGTCTTCCGGAATTCCTTGCTCAACTTTTCCAACGAGGTCAGCTCCGACGTCAGCTGCCTTCGTAAAGATGCCGCCACCAACACGCATAAACATCGCGAGCATTGCAGCACCAAAACCAAAACCTTCAAGAACTGATGGAGCATTCTCGCGGTAGATAATCACGACAAGAGATGCACCAAGAAGTCCAAGACCCACCGTGGTCATACCAACAACGCCACCGGTTCGGAATGCGATACGAACTGCCTTAGCGGCAGAATTCTGACGAGCGGCTTCAGCTACGCGGACGTTGGCACGAACTGCCAACCACATTCCGTTGTAACCAACACCAGCGGAGAAAAGTGCTCCGAGCAAGAAGAAGATGGATCGACCAATTCGAATATCTCCGGTACCAGGAAGTGCAAAGAGAAGTACGAAGACGATCACTACAAAATAGGAGAGCGTCTTAAATTGGCGATTGAGATACGCAGCGGCGCCTTCTTGAACGGCGGCGGCGATGGACTTCATGCTGTCGGTACCTTCGTCGGCGGCAAGAACTTGCGCGCGCAGGGCGTAGGCGATGGCCAGCGCCACCAGGGAAATCCCCAAAACCACATAGACGTAGACCAGGTTTGACCCCGTCACTTGAACCAGATTTGTCACTTAAAACTCCATTCTTGCCTCGATGCAAGGATGCGCTGCCGGAGATGGCTAGCGGCACATAACGGCGAAAGGTTACACATACCCCCCACCCATATTCCAAATAAATCTAAATAAATAGGTATAAATGGAAAATCACACCGTTCTGGGGGTATTTAAGCGGGGGTTACCTGATAGGCCGTGAGAAAGGGGCGGTAAGGTTCGCGTTCTATGAATATCTTCAGCGCCCAAGGTGCCATCAACTCGTTTGGACTCACCGGCATCTTCGCCATCCTCTTCATCGAGACTGGGCTACCTGTGGTCATCGGTTTGCCAGGTGATTCGCTCCTCTTTATTGCTGGCGTAGCCGCCTCTGGCACTGGCGCCGCTCTGCACGTCAAGATCTCCTTGTGGGCCGTAGCTGTCGGAGCCCCGCTTTTTGCCATTGCTGGATCCCAGTTCGGTCACCACTTGGGCCACAAATATGGGGTCAAACTCTTTAGCAAGCCAAATTCGAAATATTTCAATCCCGAGCGCCTCAAGTCCGCTGAAAAATGGATGGATAAATACGGTCACGGGAAGATGATTTTCTTGGGACGTTTTATTCCGGTTGTTCGCCACTTAGTTAATCCAGTGGCCGGAATTATCAAGATGCCTTACCGAAAGTTCCTTTTCTGGAACGTCTTCAGCGCTCTGGTATGGACCGAAGGATTTATTTGGTCAGGTTACTTCTTGGGGGAGAAGATGAAAGGCTCAGTCGACAAATACATTCTGCCGATTGTCGCCGTCATTGTGATTCTCTCGGTAGCGCCACTGGCTTGGGAGATCTTCAAAGAGTGGCGAACCCGCAAGCACCTCAGTTAAGCGAAGAAGTTTTACAGCCCTAAGTCCGCTAATTGATAAGCCGCGCGATATTCAAAGCCAGCTTCAGTAACCTTTGGCTCAGCTCCGCGTTCAACAATTACTGCGACTCCAACCACAATTGCGCCAGCTTCTTGTAACGCTTCAACAGCAGTCAGCACTGATCCGCCAGTGGTGGAAGTATCTTCAACTGCCAAAACTCGACGACCCTTAACATCAGGACCTTCGATGCGCCGTTGCAATCCGTGAGCCTTCTCCGCTTTGCGCACAACAAATGCATCCAATTTGCGTCCGGTCTTTGCGGCGGCGTGCAGCATTGCGGTGGCAACTGGGTCCGCGCCGAGAGTTAATCCACCAACTGCTTCGTAATCTAAATCTTTAGTGAGTTCGAGCATGACCTCGCCAACGAGAGGGGCGGCTTCGGCATCTAATGTGACGCGACGAAGATCAACGTAGTAGTCAGCTTCTTTACCTGAAGACAAGATGACTTTTCCGTGAACAACAGCCTTATCGAGAATCTGCTTCTTTAATGCCTCTTTTGAACTCATGGACAAACCCTATCTAGAGTAGGCGGATATTAAGGCTTTTCTTCTTCTTTATAAACGACAATTGCCGGCTTTTCTCGGCGCATTAAGGCCTTCGGTGGATTTGCCTCTATTAGCGCATCAACTTCGGTTCGAAGTTTTGCCATTTCTATAGCCATGCTGGCAACGGCGGATTCCAATTCCATAATTCTTTTGATTCCAGCAAGATTGATGCCATCCCCAACCAGGCGCTGGATGTTACGTAACGATGCGATGTCGCGCAGTGAGTAACGGCGTCCGCGACCAGTTGCACGATCGGGTGAGACCAAACCCATTCGGTCATACTGTCTCAGAGTTTGCGGGTGCATCCCTGATAATTGCGAAGCTATCGAAATGACATAGACCGCCTCTTCGTCGGAATGTTCTTCTTGCTCGCTCACGCTTTGGCTCTTTGGGCTAATTCGGCACGGGGGTCAAATTCTTTTGTAGCTTCAGCAAAATCTTCCAACGCTTTCTTGGCTTTACCATCAACTCGCTGTGGAACTTGAACTTCGACAGTGATCATTAAATCGCCCACGGCGTGATTACGTTTTACGCCACGACCTTTGACGCGCAAGGTACGACCATTAGGAGTACCTGGCGCCAAACGGACGGTGACTTCATCGCCATCTAGGGTTGGAACGGTTATGTCTGCGCCAAGGGCTGCTTCAGTGAAGGTAACTGGAAGGTCGAGATGTAAGTTTTCGCCTTTGCGCGTGAAGATGGGATGCGGGATTACATGAATAATCACCAGGAGGTCGCCGGGGCCAGCTTGGCCAGGTGCGCCTCGTCCCTTTAATTTGATCTTCGCCCCATCGTTGATGCCGGCTGGAATTCTGGTGGAGATGGTGTTGCCAGCAGCTCCTGCCGTTGCCAACTTCAAATTGATTTCAGTGCCGAAAATCGAATCCCTAAAGGAGATAGAGGTTTCGGTCTGAATATCGCCACCGCGGCGCGGAGACCGGCCGCCACCGCCAAAGAGCGTGCTGAAGATATCTTGAGGCGAGCCTCCGCCAGCGAAAATGTCGGAGAAATCCCCTACATTCCCGGCCCCTGGGCCACCTGGGAAACCACCGCGAGGCATCCGTCCGGAGGAGAAGGCATCGCGCATCTCGTCATATTCAGCGCGTTTTTTGTCATCTGACAAAGTTTCATAGGCCTCGGATACCTCTTTAAAGCGATCTTCTAACTTCTTATCGCCTTTGGTTTTATCAGGGTGAAGTTCGCGTGCAAGTTTTCGGTACTGCTTTTTAATCGCCGCAGCATCGTCGGTTTTTTTGACGCCAAGAACCTTGTAGAGATCCTTCTCGTAGAGATCTTTGGCGGCCATACTTAGTTCTCGGGATCCGTGACCGCAACGCGAGCCGGACGAATGACGCGCTCTTTGAACTTGTAACCAGGTTGCAGAATTTGAGTAGCCAAAGTTTCAGTCACTTCGGCGGAAGTGGAGTGCATCAACGCTTCGTGAATCATGGGATCAAAAGGAACATTGACATCAGCAAACTTGGTAAGCCCTAATTTGGTGGTAATCGCAGTTAAGCGATCAGCAACCGCCTTGAAGCCACCAGTGAGTTCGCCATGTTGTTCGGCGCGATCAAAATCATCCAAAATCGGAAGCAGTTCAGCAACCACCAGTGATGTCGTGATTTCGTGCGCGGCGATTCGGTCTCGCTCTACGCGCTTACGATAATTTGAATAATCAGCCTGAAGCCGTTGCAAATCCGAGGTCAGTACCGAAACTTCATCAACAACGGTTTCGACATCTTGCAACGCCTCTTCAACAGCGGCAGAGAGTTCAGTATCTGAACTCTCTGCACCATTGTTATTTACATCTGTCATTATTCTTCGACGATCTCTGCATCTTCAACGCCATCTTCTGCCTTAGGGGCAGATTCAGCGGAGGCAGCATTAGCTGCGTAGAGTGCGGCGCCGAGTTGTTGGCTTAGTTCGCCAACCTTCTCGGTAGCGCTCTTCATGGCTGCGTAGTTAGCGCCTTCGAGTTCCTTTTTGAGTTCAACGAGAGCAGCCTCAACTTCAGCCTTCTTCTCTGCGTTTTCGCCTTCAGTGAACTTGTCGCCATTGTCCTTCAAGAACTTTTCCGTTTGGTAGACCAAGGACTCGCCAGTGTTGCGAGTATCTGCCTCTTCTTTACGCTGCTTGTCTTCTTCAGCGTGAGCCTCGGCATCCTTCATCATGCGATCGATCTCTTCTTTCGAGAGCGCCGAACCGCCGGTAATGGTCATAGATTGCTGCTTTCCGGTGCCCAGATCCTTGGCGGATACGTGAACTATTCCGTTGGCATCGATGTCGAAGGTGACTTCGATCTGTGGAATTCCGCGTGGGGCTGGTGGCAAGCCGGTGAGTTCAAACATTCCGAGCTTCTTGTTATAGGCAGCCATCTCACGTTCGCCTTGGTATGCCTGAATCTGTACGGCTGGTTGATTGTCATCAGCGGTCGTGAAGATTTCAGAACGCTTTGTAGGAATGGTGGTGTTGCGCTCGATGAGCTTGGTCATAACGCCGCCCTTGGTTTCAATGCCAAGAGACAAAGGTGTGACGTCAAGGAGCAATACATCTTTAACTTCGCCGCGAAGAACTCCGGCTTGGAGAGATGCACCAACAGCGACTACCTCGTCAGGGTTTACGCCCTTGTTAGGTTCTTTTCCACCAGTAAGTTCGCGAACAAGATCAACGACTGCTGGCATACGAGTAGATCCACCAACGAGTACAACGTGATCGATATCTGCGATCGGAATTCCGGCATCTTTCAAGACTGCTTGGAATGGCTTCTTGCAACGGTCGAGAAGATCGGCGGTCATTCCTTGGAATTGCGCGCGAGTGACAGTTTCGTCCATGAACAATGGATTTTTTTCAGCATCAACGGTGATGTAAGGCAGGTTGATGGAAGTTGAGGCTGAGGAAGATAGTTCGATCTTTGCTTTCTCTGCGGCTTCACGCACACGCTGCATTGCCATCTTGTCTTTGGTGAGGTCGATGCCATTCTTGGCGGCGAAATCCTTGACGAGGAAATCTACAAGCGCCTGATCCCAGTCATCGCCACCGAGATGGTTATCGCCATTGGTTGCCTTTACTTCGACAACGCCATCACCGATTTCGAGAAGTGATACGTCGAAGGTTCCGCCACCGAGGTCGAAGACTAAAATCGTTTGTTCGGCATCGCCTTTGTCTAAACCGTAAGCAAGCGCTGCGGCGGTTGGCTCGTTGACGATACGCAATACGTTAAGGCCGGCGATCTCACCAGCTTCTTTGGTTGCCTGACGTTGAGCGTCATTGAAGTAGGCCGGAACGGTAATAACCGCATCGGTCACGGTGTCGCCCAAGAAGGCTTCCGCATCGCGCTTGAGCTTCATCAGGATGCGAGCGCTGATCTCCTGTGGGGTGTACTTCTTGCCATCAATTTCTTGGGTCCAAGAGGTACCCATGTGACGTTTAACCGAGCGAATGGTCCGTTCCACGTTGGTCACAGATTGACGCTTGGCTACCTCGCCAACCAGCACCTCCCCATTTTTTGCAAAGGCCACGATCGACGGGGTGGTTCGGGCGCCTTCAGCGTTCGCAATAACGGATGGTTCCCCACCCTCGAGAACGGAGACGCAACTATTCGTGGTTCCTAGGTCAATTCCAACTGCTCTGGACATCTCATTACTCCTGATTCTTCCTCTAAAAACTTCCCTCTCTCCGCTTGGAGTGACGGGTTTCAAGCCTGTTTTATGCCGGGCTACGGCCTTATTCTCATCCTTGAGTGCGTTCATGTCAAAATCTTGAGTCCGAGCGGCTCAACTCTGAGTAATCAAGGTAACAGAGCAGATTCACGATTTATTCCGAAATGAGTGGCCCATCCCCCGAAAGAAGCGCAAGTTCTCTACTTTCAGCGTGGGCTGCCCATACCCTTCACTCATGCTCACAGCGTTTCTCGTTGGAATCTCGTACGCCATCTCGGCTCTGGCCATCGTCTTGGTCGCCTACCGCGGCCACCAGCTGTACACGATCTTTGCCGTCGGCCAGCCCGATCCCACTCGCTTCAATAACTATAAACGCAGGGCGGTCTGGGCAACGCACGAAATTCTCTCCCACACCAAAATGTTGCGCTTCACCGGTTCTGCCATCGCGCACTGGTTTGTCATGGTCGGATTTGTCGCTCTACTTGGAACTTTGATCACCGCTTTTGGGCAAGTTATCTCCCCTGCGTTCACTCTGCCAATTATTGGCGAGTGGCTGCCATACAACTTCTTTGTTGAAATTATTGCAGCGTTAACCGGAATCGGAATTGTCACGCTGATTGGAATTCGTCAGGTCACACGCATGGTTCGTCCAGAGAAGAAGTCACGCTTCTTCGGTTCGCGCAGTGGCCGTGCCTACTACGTCGAAGCCACCATTCTTGCGATTGTCTTCTGCGTCATTGCACTTCGCGGTCTAGAAGGTGCGCTCGCTGGCATAAGTGGTTGGAATTTCCACTATCCGATTTCTTACGTTGCAGTACTAGTTTTCAAAGGCGCCTCCGTTTCACATCTCAAAGTTGCGATTCAAGTCGTGGCAGCAACCAAGATCTTTATTTCCATGCTCTGGTTCATCGTTATTGCAATGAACTTAACCATGGGTGTTGCTTGGCACAGATTCTTGGCTCCTTTCAATATTTTCTTCCAGCGCAATACCAATAAGCAACCTTCGCTAGGCGCACTTCCTGAAATGCTTTCCCACGGCAAGCCCATCGATTTCGAAGATCCTTCTGAAGATGACGTTTTCGGGATTGGAAAATCTGCCGATATTTCTTGGAAGGGTCTGCTTGACATGGCCAGCTGTACCGAATGTGGTCGCTGCCAATCTCAGTGCCCTGCTTGGCACACCGATAAACCACTCTCACCCAAACTTCTCATTATGGCAATGCGCGATCACGCACTTGCCAAAGTCCCCAGTGATGCTCCGATTGTTGGTGGCGCAATTGAGAACGCTATTACTCAAGATATATTGTGGTCCTGCACAACGTGCGGTGCCTGCGTCAACGAATGCCCAGTCGATATCGAACATGTCGATCACATCGTTAATATGCGCCGCTTCCAGGTACTTGTTGAATCCGAATTCCCATCCGAGCTCGGCGGCACTTTTAGAAATCTAGAAAAAGCCGGTAATCCTTGGGGCGCCAATCGCGCCGACCGAGATGGTTGGATCGCTGAAGTCGACTTCCCAGTGCGTGTTATCGAAGATGTCATCCCCGACGACGTCGAATACCTCTTCTGGGTCGGTTGCGCCGGCGCCTATGAAGATCGCGCTAAACGCACCACCAAGGCAGTCGCCGAGCTCCTCTGGATGTCTGGAACTACCTTTGCGGTCTTGGGTAAAAAGGAAACCTGCACAGGGGATCCCGCACGTCGAGCTGGAAATGAATTCCTCTTTCAAATTCTCTCGCGCGAAAATATAGAAACTCTCGAACATGCCTTTGGTTCGCGCGGCGTAAAGAAAGTTGTTGTCACCTGCCCGCATTGCTTCACCACTATTGGCCGCGATTATCGCCAGCAAGGCTTTGAACTTGAGATGGTTCATCACACCCAACTACTAAATCAACTCATCAAAGATGGAAAGTTGAAGCCAGTCGCTCACTCAGCCAGAGCGATCACTTACCACGACCCTTGTTACTTGGGTCGCCACAATCAGATATTCATGCCACCCCGTGAACTCTTGCAATCAACCGGTGCCACGATCTCTGAAATGCCGCGCAACCAAGATCGTTCGTTCTGCTGCGGGGCCGGTGGTGGTCGCATGTGGATGGAAGAAAAGATCGGTACACGCATCAACCTCAATCGCGTTGATGAAGCTATCGCCACGGGCGTCGAAGAAGTTGCGGTCGCTTGCCCATTCTGTCGCGTGATGGTTGGCGACGGAATGAACGCGCGCGAATCCGACATCGAGGTTTTGGATGTTGCGCAGATGGTGCTGCGTTCAGTAAAGAGTTAGATCTCTCTACTTAAAGGGACGTGGTGTTGCCGACGTCTTTGGCACTTGCATCTTGGCGATGATGCTGCCAGGAGATGGGTGACAATATTGAGCGATTCCTAGGTCACCGGCGACAGATAGGAAGATGAAGGCGTCTTCAATAGTGAAGCCCCATTCGTTGACCAATAACTTTGCGGCTTCTTCGCACGCATTCTTGAGCGCCTCATCAATAGTCGCAGCCGTTCCGTGTGTGATCCATGAATCGGCGGTTTCAGTCACTGGCCAACCAGCGGCTTTGCCTTTAATCAGATCAACTTTGATGATTCCGGTTCCGCCGATTTCAACGCCAGTGCCAGAAATTTCGCCGTCACCCATAGATGCGTGCATGTCACCGATCGCTAGCTTTCCACCGGGTTGAAAGACTGGCAGGTGAACGGTGGCGCCAATTCCATTAAAGCGATCATCCATATTTCCGCCGTGACGATCTGCCGCAAAAGTTCCGATCGAGCCTTCGGCAGGAGCTACTCCAATAACTCCAAACATGGGACGTACTGGCCAGGAGACTTTTTCATTCATATGAATGATGCCGTCTTCGACTTTAAAGATGCGGGTAACGGGGGACTGGACCTGATCGATCAGTTGACCCCATTCGGGGATAACCATGCCAGCGCCTTGCGGACCCGGCTTAATATCAATCAAAGTCACCGAAAGGGAGTCGCCCGGCTCGGCGCCACGCACGAAAATCGGTCCGGTAGCGCTGTTGACTCGAGCAATATCTAGGCTGGCAATGGTGTCGGCCTCGGTTTGGACCTGACCCGTGAAGCAATCCCAAGTTTCAATCTCGATTACCGTGCCTGGATCAACCGTCACTACGGCTTCCATATCGGCTGAATAGGCCCAGATGTGTTGGTCTTTGCTGATCTTTACCGTTGGGGTGGTCATGTCATCTGCTCCTTGGGTTCTTATTCTGGAAAGTGGCAGGAAACCTGCCGCTTTCCGATATTGATCAATTGTGGTGATTCGGTTTTACAAATTTCTTGAGCTTTAGGACAACGTGGATTGAATACACAGCCTGACGGGCGATTAATGGGGTTGGGGATATCGCCCTTCAAAATAATGCGTTCACGAGTATCTGAATCGTCCATTCGAGGATTGGCTGATAAAAGTGCTTTTGTATATGGATGCATCGGGTGTTCATAGAGATCATTGGCGTCGGCAAGTTCGACAATCTTGCCCAAGTACATAACCGCTATGCGATCAGATACGTGTCGAACAACTCCGAGATCATGCGCAATAAAGACATAGGTTAAGTTGAATTCTTTTTGCAGGTCTTTAAAAAGATTAAGAACCTGGGCTTGAATAGAAACATCCAATGCCGAAACCGGCTCATCCGCAACGACCAATCGAGGATTGAGAGCAAGGGCCCGGGCTATAACAACACGTTGGCGTTGGCCACCAGAGAACTCGTGTGGATACTTTTCGTAGGCGTTGGCATCTAATCCAACTCGGCGAAGCAAATCTTGAGCAACTCGCTTGCGCTCTTGCTTTGCCACACCATGAACACGAAGGGGCTCTTCGACAATCTTGCCGATCTGGCGGCGCGGATTTAGCGATGCATACGGATCTTGAAAAATCATTTGGAAACGTTTGCGATGGGTACGCAATGCTCGATGGCTTTCCTTGGCCAGATCGAGATCTTCAAAAATAATTTCACCACCTGTTGGCTCTTCCAGGCGAACTATCATTCGTCCCAGAGTGGATTTGCCACAACCCGATTCGCCAACAATCCCGAGGGTTTCACCCTCCATAATTTCTAGATTAACTTTTTCGACGGCGTGCACTACATCTTTGCTGCTCTTGGTGAAGGCGCCACCCAATATGTAATTCTTAGAAAGATTTCGAATAGAGAGGATTGGATTACTCACTTTTCACCTACTAAGAAACAGGCTGCGCCGTATCCATTGGAATCGGCGACAAACACTGGGGTCTGCGTACAGGCTGCGTGTACTTGAGCGCAACGATTGGAGAAAGCACAACCAGAAGGAAGATTGAGGAGAGAGGCAGGTTGACCAGGAATAGCCTCCAGCCGATCGCTGCGTGGACGATCCAGGCGAGGAACCGAGTTCATCAAGCCTTGGGTGTAGGGATGTTGGGGGTGCTTAAAAAGCACTGATTTAGAGGATCTTTCCACCATGCGGCCGGCGTACATGACCAATACTTCGTTGGCGATTTCAGAGACAACGCCCATGTCATGGGTAATTAAAATGATCGAAGAGTTATGGGTCTTTTGAAGCTTCTTTAATAAATCCAAAATCTGAGCTTGAATCGTGACATCTAGCGCCGTAGTGGGTTCATCGGCGATCAATAGCGCAGGGTTTAAAGCAAGGGCCATGGCGATGATCGCTCGCTGACGCATTCCGCCAGAGAATTCATGGGGGTATTGATCTACTCGACGCTTTGGGTCGGGTATGCCAACTTCGTCCAAAATTTCAATGGCGCGGTTCTTGGCTTGCTCTTTGGTCATCTTGGTGTGAAGGCGAATTTGCTCGACGATATGCCAACCGACGGTATACACCGGAGTCAATGCGGTCATCGGGTCTTGGAAAACCATGGCAATCTCTTTGCCGCGGATAGCGCGAAGTTCTTCATCGCTCTTCTGCAACAAATCATCACCATTGAAGCGAACTTTGCCTGAGATCGTGACATTTGAATCTCGCACTAATCCCATTACTGCATTCATAGATACAGATTTGCCTGAGCCAGATTCGCCGACGATCCCGAGTGTTTCACCTTTATTGAGCGAGAAAGAGAGGTGGTTGACGGCTTTGACTTCGCCGCGACGAGTTTGGAAGGAAACTGAAAGATCTTGGACTTCAAGTAATTTTTCAGACACGACGCACCCGCGGATCTAGCACTGCGTAGACGATGTCAACCAGCGCGTTCATAAAGACGACAAAGAACGATGCGTACATAACCGTAGCCATAATGACGGGCAGGTCAAAGTTTTGTAATGAATCAAAGGTCAATTTTCCGACTCCTTGAATTCCAAAGACGACTTCAGTCAAAAGCGCCGAACCGCCAACAAGAGCGCCGAAGTCCAAACCGAAAAGCGAGACGATCGTAATCAAACTCATGCGAGTAGCATGCTTGTACAGAATCCGTTTTTCCGAAGCGCCTTTTGCGCGTTCGGTTTTAATGTAATCCTCTTTCATCACACCGAGGATCTCTGACCTCAGCACTCGTATGTAAATACCGGCATAAAGCAACGCCAGAGTCAGCCACGGGAAGAGCAGGTGCAGGAACCACTGCCATGGATTTGCCGTGAGGCTGACATAGCCAAGCGCTGGAACCCATTTAAAGACGCTGTTATGGAGCTTGGATTGAGTGATGAGATTGACAACCTCGCCTAACCAGTAAACGGGCAGAGATATGCCAATAATCCCGAGAACTGAAATTGTCGGGTCAATCCATTTTCTTTTTGAACTGGCAGCAAAGACGCCGAGGAAAATTCCTACAAAGAGCCAAATTAAAGCCGCACCTACGACAAGGGAGAGCGTCGCTGGAATCGCTTGAAAGAGCTGAGGTAATACTTTTGCACCGCGGTTGACGTAGGAGGTGAGATCCTGGGTTACAAAGAGGTGCTTCATCATCGAGAGATAACGAGCTGGCAGTGGTTTGTCGAGTTCAAAGGAGGCACGAACCTGCATAAGCGTCTGTTGATCGGCATTTCGACCGGCGATGCGGGCGGCTGGATCAACCCCCGGCGTTGCAAAGAAGATGAGAAAAACCAATATCGAAATAGATACCAGCACAAAAATCATCGCGCTAAAGCGTTTGGCAACAAAGGAAAGCATTAGTCGCCTCGTGCTCTCGTTTTAGGATCGAGCGCATCGCGCACCGCATCGCCATACAGGTTCAAGGCTGCGGCTGTAAGCACGATCATTAATCCAGGCGCAAGAGCCACAATAGGTCTGGTGTAAAGCAGTGCTAGCCCATCATTAATGATGGTGCCCCACGACGCTGATGGCGGTTGGACGCCGATAGAAAGAAAGGAGAGGGCTGATTCAGTCAACATGGAGAGCGCAATCATGATGGGAATAAAGACCAAAACTGCCGGCATTACATTGGGAAGAATTTCGCGGAAGACAATCGTGGAGTGCTTAGCGCCAGTTCCGACTGCGGCCCGCACAAACTCACGCTCCCGCATTGCCAGAACTTGACCACGTATCGGACGAGCAACATAAGGAATGTAGACCACTCCGATAATGGTGATGGGTAGGGCCATGGACCCGGGCCCAAAGTGGAGGAAACCGATCTTTAAACCAGAGGTAAGAAGTACGACCGAAAGACTGATGGCCAAGAGATAAACCGGGAAGGCCCAGATCACATCGAGGATTCGACTTAGGACGGCATCAACCCAACCTCGTCGATACCCAGCAATGAGGCCAATAAGTAAGGAAAGGATGATCGTGATCAGTCCGGCTGAAGTACCTATAAATAAGGTATTTCGGCTGCCATACAAGAGGCGAGCCATGACATCTCGGCCCTGCCCATCTGCCCCGAGAAAATATTTATGAATGTTCCACGTAGGCCCGATTGGGGTAACGCCTAAACCTAAGCCAGTTGTCGACGGCTCTAGAACGGAAATCGTTTTCCCATGAAGAGTTATGGTGGCATTAAGTGTGGAAGCAAAGGGATCGGTTTTGGCGATTATGTGTGCGTAGAGCGGGGCAAAGAGTGCCAGCAAAATGATGGTGCCTAATATTGAAAGAGAGATCCAAGATCGCTTGTCACGAGCCAGCGTGCGCAAAGCAATCTTCCCCGGAGATTCGGAGAAGATTGCTGACGCTGACTCGTTAAGTGACACTTTTACTTTCTGTTAGAGAGAGACGTAGAAGTTACAAGAACTACTTTGTCTGCAATTGACTGACGAACATCTTGAACTGAAGCGAGAAGTGATAGTTCTTCGTGCCAGTTGAGATGAAGTCGAGCTGCTTTGGAGTAAAGGCAACTGCTACTGGAGCATCTGCCATTACTTCTTGATCCAATTGACCCCAGGACTTGTCCGCTGCGGTTTTGTCGGTCACGGCAAGTGCCAAAGTTTTTTGCATTTTGGCATCAAACGCCTTGTTGCAGTACCCCGACATATTGATGGATGCATCGGAGTTTGGAGTAAAGGATGCGCAACCTAGAAGAACATTCAAGAAGTCAGATGCGGCTGGGTAATCCTGATACCACTGGCTAACCGAGATCTGAACCTTGTTCTTTGTATTTTGAATGTAGGTGAATTGGATATTGGCCGAGATCGGCTTCACTGTTGCCTTATAGCCAATGGAGTTCAATACTGATTGAACATAAACACCCATTTGCTTGTTAACGTCGTCGTCAGAGACAACAACGGCAACCGCTTGACCGGCCGTACCGGAATCCTTCACTAGCTTCTTTGCGAGCGCTAAATCAGGAGCGGCCCATGCCTTTGCAGGCTTTGTAGGGGTTGCACCCTTGGTATATCCGCAGTAATCGACATGGCCAGGGAAGTTAGGAGGCAAGAAAGAGCACACTGGCGCTGCCAATTGCGAACCACCAAAAATCTTGACCATTGCAGCACGATCGAGCGCGTAGTTAACGGCTTGACGAGCCTTCACATTATTGAAAGGTGCAATGTTGACGTTCATCGGTAAGTACCACATTGCGGTAAGTGGGTTCACATGCGCCTGAGTTGCGTACTTTGTGCCGATTTCATTGAGGCGGTCTGCGGGAATTGGGTCATAGACCCAGTTCGCTTGGTTGTTCTCAACAGCAGTTACTTGAGCAGTTGGGGTCAATCCAAATTGATAATCAATCTCATCTGAGTAAGCAGCAGGTTGGGCGTCATGTGACCATTCCTTGAAGAATGGGTTGCGAACCATAACAAGCAACTTGTTTGGATCGTATGACTTGAACATGTATGGACCGGTTGTTGGGATTGGAGCTGTTCCAGCATCTTTAGCAGGAGAGCTAGCAGGGTTAATCGCTGCGTGAGGTACAGCTAACTTCGAAAGAATCGCTTCATCTGGTGCTACCAAATTAATGACAACCGAATTCTTTGCAGCGTTCACGACAACACCTTTATCCAACTTACATGTAGCTGGTTTGGTTAAGCATGCTGGTGCGCCAACGATTCCGTTATAGAAGGAACCGGCGGTTGGAGAGGAAACTTTGAAAATTCGTTCGAACGACGCTTTTACATCTGCGACGGTTACAGGAGCGCCGTTAGAGAATTTAATTCCACTGCGCAATGTAAAGGTGAGAGTTTTTCCACCATTGCTCTGAACAGGAAGCGCTGTAGCAAGGTCGGGGACGATTTCAAATGAACCGGCGCCATCTGCATATTTAAATCCAAGAAGTCCGTCGTATGTCGCTTGATACAACTGCCAGAACTGTCCGGTGTAGTTAACCTTTGGATCGAGAGTTCCTGCAGCAGCTTGGGCAACCAGCTTTAAAGTTCCGCCAGCTTTTGCCGAATCGAAAGGAACCATTCCGGTTCCGGCTGCACTACTGGTTGAACTTGCCACCACTGAAAGGGCGAGCGCACCAGCTGTGAGCAATGATTTAATGATCAAAGAACGACGCACTGATAACCTCCTGTTAAGGAATTGATGAGGGTGGTTATGGTGCCACGAAGCAGTATGTTATGCACAACTGAACAGGGGGATTGTAGGCGTGAAATATAAACTTAACATTCCAAATTTTGATTCGGCAGATCACTACCTCTCACGCGAGCATCACTACTTTTCTTTCTCAGCCGATCATGCACCCGCTCTCACAGCCAACCCCGGCCAACTCATACACGTCCAAACTTGGGATTGTTACAAAGGTGCGATAACCGACCATTCAAATGCGCTCAATCATTTAGAAGACTCTGAAATCAATCCAGCCACTGGACCTATCTTTATAACGGGTGCCGAACCTGGGGACACTTTGTCGGTCACCTTGCACGATATAAAGCCCGGTTTACAAGGGGTTGCGCGCACTTATCCAGGAAACGGCCAACTCTCCCACCTCATCGAAAAGCCTTACGCACACTTCTTTGACGTCGTTGATGGCCTGGTAACGATGAATGAGACCGTCTCTTTTCCTGCGAGCCCCATGTTGGGAGTTATTGGCCTAGCTCCAGAATCAGGGACCATTCCCACGATGCCCGCGGGAAAACATGGTGGCAATCTGGATAACAACATGAACAAAATTGGTTCGACCATTCATTTGCCCGTTAAACATACAGGCGGTCTACTTTCCATGGGCGATATGCACGCCAGCATGGGCGATGGCGAGATTTGCGGAACTGGAATTGAAATTGCCGGTGACGTTTTAATCAGCACTCAACTCATAAAGGGATTGACTACTGATTTTCCGGTAACCGAAACTGACGACTCTTGGATCACGCACGGTGTTGCAGTCGAAGATCTCACGCTAGCGATGAAGTTAGCCTGCGAAGAAGCGGCTGGACTATTGGTCTCCCAATGGGGGTTCACTATTGAAGATGCCTTCATCTTCCTCTCCGTTCGTGGGGATCTGGGAATTGCCCAGGCAGTACATCCCAGCTCTGGAACAGTAATTGCAAAGATGCGCGTTCCCAAGATTTCAGCTTGCCCCACTCCATTTAATATCAGATAGTTTCACCTCTCCGGCGAAAGGTTCAGTAATGACGACAGCAACCATGAAATGGCAGCACGGCGAGACCTGGTATCGCATAGTCGGTGATCTCACTAACG
>CANBRH010000008.1 GCA_947371865.1 Actinomycetota bacterium | reverse complement strand
CCAATTCCGTCTGAAAGGTCGGATCGCTTTGTGCCGAAAGATGGGCAGCTGCTAGCTCATCGAGCGCCCCGATCAGGGCTTCGGGAACAAACCGGCCGCCATAGGGCCCAAAATGTCCCAGAATCTCACTTTCCAACAGGCTTTTACTCGTCGTCATTTGCCTATCCTCTCAGAAGCCATCAACTCTTACAGCCCCAATAATCGTTCAATACCTTCGCGGGTATTTCTGGCCTTAACCAATGTCTCCCCCACCAAAATGGCTTTGGCACCTAGATTTTCGACCTCGATGACTTGGGCGCGTTCGGAAATACCTGATTCGGCGACTCGAGTTATCTCCGCCGGAATCAACGGAATTAACTCGGAGAAGGCCGTGGAACTGATCTCTAAAGTTTTGAGGTTTCGGGCGTTGACTCCGATGATGCGCGGAGAAATCGCCATGGCTCGCTCTATTTCTGCCCGATCGTGAACCTCGACCAATACATGCAAACCGATTTCAGTAGCCATTTGATGAAAATCGACAAGCTGCGTTTGTGACAAACCCGCAACAATAAGAAGGAGTAGATCAGCGCCAATGGCTCTGGTTTCTTCGATTTGATATTCGGTGACAATAAAATCTTTTCGCAAAATCGGGATGTGAAGTTCGCTGCGAATCGCAATCAAATCCGCGATCGACCCACCAAAACGTCTCCGTTCGGTGAGAACGCTCACGACACTTGCGCCGGAATCTTGATAATCGACGGCCAAAGCAACGGGGTCGGCGATTTCAGCGAGCGGACCTTTGGAGGGTGAAGATCGCTTGACTTCAGCGATCAGTGAAAGTGAATCTCTAGTAAGCGCGGAATATGCATCGAGCACTGGTCCGATTGATGCCAATTCTTGGGTGAAATTCGGTGTGGCTCGCTTTCGCTCGGCCACATCCTCTAAGACGCCTTCGATGATCGATGCGAGTACTGAACTCATAGAGATGGGTCGATTCCCTCGTTAAGCGCGCCCCATGCAGATTGTGGTTTGCGTTCGTATTTCGTGGACTTTCCTTTTCGCGCTAGGCCCATAACTGCAGTCACTAAAAGAAAGCCAGCCGCAACAGCCAAGATGAGAAACGGAATTAAGGAAAAACTGTGTTGCAAGAATTTAATGTCTATCGCAACAACAGCCAGAGGGATCACTATTCTCAACATTCGTGCCCGGCTCTTCATATACTTTTCATTTCATTGGCTGCAGCAATTGCCCCCAGAACGGCGGCTGCTTTATTGAGGCACTCTTGGTTTTCGAGTTCGGCAACTGAATCGGCGACGATGCCGGCGCCTGCCTGGACATATGCCTTCTTGTTCTTCATCACCGCGGTTCGAATAGCAATGCAGGTATCGATATTGCCCGTGAAATCAATGTAACCAATGGTTCCACCATAGATTCCGCGACGAGTGGGTTCAGAATTCTCGATGATCTCCATCGCGCGCGGTTTAGGGGCACCTGACAGCGTGCCGGCAGGAAACACTGAAAAGAGCGCGTCGACTGGTGTCTTATCCGGTGCAAGTTCGCCTACGACAGTTGAAACAATATGCATGACGTGAGAGAAGCGCTCGACGTGCATAAATTCGACAACTTCTACTGAACCTGAGGAGCAAACCCGACCCAAATCATTGCGACCTAAATCCACCAACATTAAGTGCTCAGCCCGCTCCTTTGGATCGGCGAGAAGCTCTTCGCCCACTTGCTGATCTATTTCGGGATCTTCTGATCGCTTGCGGGTGCCTGCAAGCGGATGGATCATGACTTCGCGATCCTTAATTTTTACTAATGCCTCTGGACTTGATCCCACAATGTCCAGGCCATTTTCGAAGCGTAATAGATACATATAGGGACTTGGGTTATGCAGGCGCAAAGCACGATAAACATCGAGCGAATCTGCAGGACAATTCATGGTGAAACGTTGCGAGAGCACAACCTGGAATGCCTCTCCAGATCGGATCTCCTCCTTAATCTTCTCCACTTGGGCCATATAGGCAGCATCCGTGGTGTTCCGAGAAAAAACAGGCGTTGGGCGACCTAAAAGTTGAGAGACACTGGATGGCGTGGCAGATCTGAGACTTGCCTCCATGGCATCTAAACGCGAAATCGAATCCTTGAAAGCCTCATCGACCCTCTCAGTGCTGCCATCCCAATTAATGGCATTGGCAATCAGCATCACCGTGCCATCTTGGTGATCCAGTACTGCTAGATCAGAAGTCAACATAAAGGCAAGTTCTGGGACTGGAAGATCATTGACCGCCATCGTTGAAATTTTCTCAAGCCGACGCACAACGTCGTATCCCATATATCCAACCAACCCACCTGTTAATGGGGGTAACCCGAAAATTCGAGGTGATTTCAAATGTTCGGCGGAAATTCGTAAAGCAGTTAACGGATCGATACCTGAAGGAGCGGCGGCTGGCTTGGCACCTTCCCAAGTAGCAAGACCATCAACTTCGGTGAGCGTGGCTAGCGAATTAACTCCGATAAACGAGTATCGAGACCAGGTGCCACCGTGTTCAGCAGATTCCAGTAAGAAAGTGCCGGGACGATCCCCTGCGAGTTTGCGATAAAGAGTCAGTGGAGTTTCGCTATCAGCCAGCAACTTGCGCCACACGGGAATGACATTGTGGTGACGTGCGTGGTCGCGAAATTCTTCCAATAACATCATTTAATTATTCACTTCATTCGGCGCGATTTGGCGATGAAAACAGGTTCGATCTCCGGTGTGGCATGCCGCCCCAATTTGATTGACTTTCAACAGGATGGCATCGCCATCGCAATCGTAAGAAATATCAAGAACCTCTTGAAAGTGACCAGAGGTTTCACCCTTTACCCAGAGTGAATTACGACTTCGGCTCCAATAGACACCGCGTTTGCTGGTTATCGTTTCTTCTAGCGCAGATTGATTCATCCATGCCAGCATCAGAACTTCGCCGTTAGCTGCATCCTGGGCAATCGCGGCTACAAGGTGGCCGGCGTCGAAATGTGCCTGAACCTCGGAGGGAATCGCTTTCATCACTGCGCCATTCTGCCGTACTCGTGACTATTGGCGTACTGGATAACCTTGCAGTGCCAAATAGCGCTTTACATCACTAATTCGATGAATCCCAAAGTGGAAGATGCTGGCCGCAAGTAACGCATCAGCACCGGCACCAAGAGCGCTGGCGAAATCTTCAATGGCACCGGCACCGCCACTGGCAATAATGGGCACGCTTGCCACGGCGCGGACCGTCCGAATCATCTCGAGGTCATAGCCGGCTCGAGTGCCATCGGCATCCATCGAATTCAAAAGAATTTCACCAACACCTCGGGCAATGGCATCTTCCACCCACGCCAGGGCATCAAGATCGGTACCTTGTCTGCCGCCGTGAGTGGTGACTTCAAAGCCAGAGGCTGTCCGACCACGCCTGGCATCGACGGAGAGCACAAGTACTTGGTTGCCAAATCGATCGGCAATTTCATTAATAAGTTGTGGTCGCGCAATGGCCGCGGTATTTATCGAGATTTTGTCCGCACCGTTACGAAGCAGGATATTCACATCGTCGGCGGAGCGAATTCCGCCACCAACGGTTAATGGAATAAAAACCTGTTCTGCTGTCTGTCGAACAATATCGATTGTTGTCTTTCGATCTTCAACACTTGCTGAAATATCGAGAAAGGTGAGTTCATCTGCCCCTTCCTCTCCATAACGTTTTGCAAGCTCCACCGGATCGCCGGCATCAACCAGATTCACAAAATTAACGCCTTTGACAACTCGGCCGCCAGATACATCAAGGCATGGGATGATGCGTTTTGCCAGAGTCATTGCCCAGAAACCTCGAGCGCTTCTTCTAAAGTGAAAGCCCCTGCGTAGAGCGCCTTTCCAACAATGGCTCCTTCCACTCCCAAAGCGACAATTTCTCGGAGTTGACGCAAATCTTCAAGTGTCGATACTCCGCCACTTGCAACTACCGGTTTGGAGGTCGCAGCACAGACCGACTTCAAAAGTTCGATATTAGGGCCAGTCAGAGTGCCATCTCTGGCTACGTCAGTGACGATGTATCGCGAACATCCATCTCGATCGAGACGTTCGAGCGTCTCAAAAAGATCACCACCCTCTTTGGTCCATCCACGAGCTGCCAATGTATGTCCGCGCACATCCAAACCGACTGCAATGCGATCGCCGAACTCGGAAATGACTTTAGAGGTCCATTCAGGATTTTCAAGCGCAGCAGTACCTAAATTAACTCGAGTGCAGCCTGTCGCTAATGCTCTACGCAACGATTCATCATCGCGAATACCACCGGAAAGTTCAATCTTGATATCCACAGAATTAATGACTTCCGCTAACAAAGCAGCATTGCTCCCCCGACCAAAGGCAGCGTCTAAATCCACCAAGTGAATCCACTCTGCACCAGCAGCAACAAATTCTCGCGCCACATCTAAAGGCGAGCCGTAAATGCTTTCAGCAGCAAGTTCGCCTTGGACTAAACGCACCGCCCGCCCATCTTTAACGTCAATGGCTGGGAGGAGCTGCAAGCGAGTTAGTGAGGTCATAACGATTCCGCCCAATTCTTTATCAAACGTGCCCCAGCAGCGCCACTCTTTTCCGGGTGGAATTGCGTGGCCACAACATGTGCAGACTCCACTGCAGCTAAGAAATTCTCACTGTAATTGCAAAAAGTGTTGATGGCACCTTCTACAGCGGTCTTTGCTGCGAAGGAGTGCACAAAATAGAAGGCTGAATCTTCAACACCAGCGAAGAGATGTGATCCCACTCCAACTTCGACTGTGTTCCACCCAATATGCGGCAAAATCGGGGCCGCTATCTGACTGACCTCTCCGGCAAATACTCCAAGTCCGTGTGCGCCAGATTTTTCTAGTCCGCGCGTAAAAAGTATTTGCATCCCCACGCAAATTCCAAAGATAGGTTTATTGGCCGCTACTCGATCTGCAATGATTTGATCTCCAGATATTTCTAAAAGTTGTGCCATACATGCGCTATACGCGCCCACGCCAGGTACGACTAATCCTTCTGCTGCCAAGCACGTCTTGGCATCTGAAGTAACAACAACTTCATGGCCCGCTAATGCAAAGGCGCGCTCGGCAGAACGCAGGTTGCCCGATCCATAATCGAGAATCGCTATCAAAGAACGCCCTTGGTGGATGGAATTCCGGCAGTGCGGCCATCAATTGCAACCGCATCACGAAGCGCTCGAGCAACCGCCTTAAATTGGGCTTCGAAAACGTGGTGAGCGTTTCGGCCTTCAAGCACGCGCACATGCAGGGCGATACGAGCTTCGGCAACAATGGATTCCCAGATGTGGCGACCAAGTGTCGTATCAAAGGTGCCAATAAGTTCAACGATTTCGGGTTGGCGATGCACTAAGTAAGGACGGCCGGATAGATCTACAGCGGCCTGTACCAATACTTCATCGAGGGGAACCATGGCGTCACCAAAGCGACGTATCCCGGCTTTATCCCCCAAGGCTTCACGAAGCGCCTGGCCGAAGGCCAAAGAGGTGTCCTCGACCGTGTGGTGGGAATCGACGTCGACATCGCCTTTGGTTTTAACGGTCAGGTCAAAGCCAGCATGCTTTCCGAGCTGAGAGAGCATGTGGTCAAAGAAGGGGACGCTGGTGTCGATATCAATGAGTCCAGATCCATCTAAATTCAATGAGACATCGACAGAAGACTCTTTGGTCTCTCGAACTACCCGAGCTGTTCTCATTTCACTCCCTATTTATTTTCCTGTTATTTTCATGGAGACGATGTATCGCTCAAACCCTAATTATGCTGCAATCTCCTTGAGCATCGCCAAAAACTGGTCGTTTTCCGCGGGAGAACCAATAGTGACTCGTAAATAGCCAGCCAACCCAACATCCCGAATGAGCACCCCTCGATCAAGAAAGCGCTGCCAGACTTCGGAGGAGGAGAGCGAAAAACCGGTGAAGAGTAAGAAATTGGCACTGCTGGGAATAGTACGAAGTCCGACCTGCTCTAGTCCGGCCTTGACGCGTGTTCGTTCGGAGATCAACAGATTTACTTCAGCCTGCAATTCATCTTGATGATCAAGAGCGACCTCAGCAGCCGCCTGGGTAATGGCGCTGAGATGGTACGGAAGTCGCACAATCAAGAGTGCGTGAATAAGTTCTGGGCGAGCAATGAGGTAGCCAACTCGTGCACCGGCAAAAGCAAAGGCCTTCGACATAGTTCGGGTGACTACAACATTTGCATATTCGGCAATGAGCGTGACGGCAGAAATCTCCGTGGAGAACTCTTGATAAGCCTCATCTACGACCAATAACGCGGATTTACGCGCTGCTGCTTCGGCCAACTTACGTAGATCCGAAAGCGGAATGACGTTCCCCGTTGGATTGTTAGGTGTTGTGACAAAAACCAACTTCGGAGCGTTTTTTTCAATTTTCTCAATGGCGCTTTCAACATCAAGATCAAAAGCATCGGTGCGATTGCCGTTGATCCAAGGAGTGCCCGTAATTCGAGCTATCAACGGGTGAACCGAATACGACGGAGTGAAACCTAAAACCAGTGACTCACTCCCGCCGCACGCAAGAAGCAGGGTCTGCAATATCTCATTGCTGCCATTTGCTGCCCAAATATCGTCGTAGGTAAATACGGTATTTGAAACCTCATTTATATAGCGAGCCAGTTTGGTGCGCAGTGTTATTGCATCACGATCAGGATAGCGATTCAGCCCAGAGGCAACAGCGCTAATTCTTTCGGTGATCGCGCTAGCCACGACATTGGGAAGTGGAAAAGGATTCTCATTGGTGTTGAGGTGAATGACTCCGTCAATTTGCGGCGCGCCATATGGCGAGAGATCAGCAAGATCGGCACGAAGTGGCAACCAATTCGGCCAACTCATCGCGTCTGATCTTCTTCAAATCGGGCGCTCATTGCTTCACCGTGTGCTGGGAGATCTTCAGCATTTGCCAAAATAATGACATTAGCCGCTATGTCGCGAAAAGCGCTCTCTGAATAATTAATGAAAGTCAGCCCGCGAAGAAAACTTTGCACCGAGAGCCCGCTGGAGTGACAAGCGCAACCTCCGGTGGGAAGCACGTGGTTGGATCCGGCAGAGTAATCACCCAGCGAAACCGGCGAGAACTTGCCGAGAAAGACCGCACCGGCATTGCGAATAGATAGCGCCGTGGTTTCGGGATTGGCAACGATGAGCTCTAGGTGTTCAGCAGCGTACGCATTGACAACATCTACCCCTTGGGAAATGGAATCGACTAAAACAATCGCTGATTGCTTGCCAGAAAGTGCTGTGAAAATTCGATCGCTATGTTTAGTGGCGGCAACGCGCAAGGTGAGTTCAGCGGCAACTTCTTGGGCCAACTTTTCCGAATCTGTGACCAAGATGGCAGCGGCAATAACGTCATGTTCAGCTTGGCTGATGAGATCTGCTGCAACTTCGCCTGCGATGGCGGTTTCATCGGCTAGCACCGCCACCTCGGTGGGCCCGGCCTCGGAATCAATACCAATTTTTCCGCGCAGCGCACGTTTGGCAGCAGCCACATAAATATTGCCAGGACCGGTGACCATGTCGGCTGATTCGCAGACGCCTTCGACACCATAGGCAAACATTGCAATGGCTTGAGCCCCGCCAATTGCATATACCTCGGTAATACCCAATAGAGCACACGTTGCCAAAATGGTTTGGTTGGGCAAGCCACCGTTATTTGCTTGTGGCGGCGATGCGACGGCGATGCTGGGCACTTTGGCAATTTGAGCCGGAACAACATTCATGATGACAGAACTCGGATACACCGCGCGCCCGCCAGGGACATAGAGCCCTACGCGATCTACCGGAATCCACCGTTGGATTACGGTTCCGCCCTCAACTACTTGCGTAAAGGTTTCAGTGCGCACCTGATCTTGATGAACTTTTTGAATGCGAACGATGGCTTCATCAAGCGCCGAGCGAATCTCAGGCGACAATGTAGCCAGCGCATTATCGATCGCCGCTTGTGGCACCCGAATCGAGTCGGGCCGAACACCATCAAATTCTTGGCAAAGATCTAAGAGATCAGCCTCAGTAGCTTTGGATACGCGATGCAAGATCGGCTGAATTTCTAGGACAGCCGCATCGACATCCATTTCGGCGCGCGGCAAAAGTCGCTGGTAACCGCCTTTTGAAAGAGAGAGCCCCCGAAGGTCTAATTTTCGAATGGGGACTTCGCGCATGGGGCAATTCTAGAGGAAGGGCTCAACCTCTCGTGCCAGATATAACGGACTAGACCAGACAATCTGGTCCGAGAATGGCCTTGAGATCTGCGCTCAAACTTGGCGAAGCCGTTATCCGCAGCCCATCATCAAGTTTCATCACCATGCTCTTTTCGCCATCTTCTAATCGAAGATGAACTTCACGGGAACCGGGATGAGAGCGCAGGATCTCCTTCATTCGATCTACGACAGGTGGAGTACATCGGGCGGTCTCTAAGGTGATAACTAATGGCCCGGTGGGCGCCTGATTGATATCGGGCATGGACATATCAATCGCTGAAACTCGGGGTTGTTCTTCGCGCTTGTCGATTCGCCCGCGGACTACTACTACTCGGTCCTCTACCAAATTCATGGCGTGAGTTTCGTATACCTTGGAAAAGAAATTAACGTCGATCGCGCCTTCAAGGTCTTCGATCGTGACAATCGCCCATGATGTACCTTGACGCGAAACTTTGCGCTGGATCTGAGTAATCAATCCCCCAATATTAACTATTTGATCGTGTGCGATCCCATCGTCACTAACTTGGCTAATGGGAATATCAGTCGCAGCGCGCAACACATGCTCGACTCCAAATAGTGGATGGTCGGATACATAAAGTCCCAGCATCTCTCGCTCGTAACTGAGCAACAGCATCTTTTCCCACTCCCCTAATGGAATATCGAGCTCGACTCCAGAGATGGTGGTGGTTGCTTCGCCGTGTCCGGTACCGAAGAGATCAAACTGTCCGATTGCTTCGGCTCGCTTGGTTTCGCTGACAGAGTCGATCGCCTCTAGGAAGACCATGGTCAAACCTTTGCGGGTGTGGTTAAGCGAATCAAATGCGCCAGCTTTGATTAACGACTCAATAGTTTTTTTGTTGCACACTTGCGCATCGACCTTGGCTAAGAAATCGCCAAATGATGTGTATCGGCCTTTGCTTACGCGATTGGTGGTTATGGATGCCACAACATTTTCGCCCACATTGCGAATGGCGGTTAAACCAAAACGAATATCAACGCCCAGTGGGGTGTAATCAGATTGCGATTCATTAACATCCGGCGGCAAAACCTTAATTCCCATTCGCCTGCACTCGTTTAAGTAAAGAGCGCTCTTGTCCTTATCATCGCGAACGCTTGTTAAAAGCGCAGCCATATATTCGGCCGGGAAATTAGCTTTGAGGTAGGCAGTCCAATACGAGACTAATCCGTATCCAGCACTGTGTGCTCGGTTAAAGGCGTAATCCGAAAACGGAATCAATGTTTCCCATAATTTGTCGATGGCTGCCTTGGAGAAACCATTCTCTTTCATGCCAACTTCGAAGTTAACATATTCTTTATCGAGAATATCTTTGTTCTTCTTACCCATCGCCTTACGTAAGAGATCGGCTCGTCCTAAAGAGAAACCCGCAACTTTCTGAGCGATGGCCATGACTTGCTCTTGATAGACGATTAGCCCGTAGGTATCGCCGAGAATTTCTTTGAGCGGCTCTTCGAGTTCCGGGTGGATCGGATCAACCTTTTGACGTCCATTCTTGCGATCGGCGTAATCGGTGTGAGCTCCGACTCCCATTGGACCAGGTCGATAGAGAGCAATCACAGCGGAAATATCCGCAAACGAGTCCGGCGACATTTGACGCAGCAGCGCACGCATGGGTCCACCATCGAGCTGGAAGACGCCCAACGTGTCTCCCCTACCCAGCAATTGATATGTAAGAGGGTCGTCCAAGGTCAGGGTTGCCAAATCGACAGATTCGCCTCTATTTGCTGTGATGTTGAGCAAACAATCGTCGAGCACGGAAAGGTTGCGAAGACCCAAAAAATCCATCTTCAGCAGTCCAATGGATTCACAGGCGCCCATGTCGAATTGAGTAATGATCGCGCCGTCGGCTTCACGACGGTGAATCGGAATGACATCAAGCAATGGTTCTTTACTGAGGATCACGCCAGCAGCATGAACACCCCATTGACGCTTAAGTCCCTCAAGTCCACGAGCCGTGTCAACAATTCTCTTGGCATCAACTTCCGAGTCATAGATTGATCGAAATTCACCGGCTTCGGAATAGCGATCATTTTGGGGATCGAATACGCCGGCGAGAGAAATATCTTTACCCATGACCGACGGCGGAAGAGCCTTGGTTAAACGCTCACCGATCGCATAGGGATACCCCAAGACGCGAGTTGAATCCTTGAGAGCTTGCTTAGATTTAATGGTGCCGTAAGTAATGATCTGAGCAACGCGATCTTCGCCGTATTTGGTTGTTGCGTACTGAATCATTTCCGAGCGCCTGCGCTCGTCAAAGTCCAAGTCGATATCTGGCATGGAAATACGTTCGGGATTAAGAAAACGCTCAAACAAAAGTCCGTGGTGGATGGGGTCCAATTGAGTGATGCCGAGGACATAGGACACGAGCGAGCCAGCAGCTGAGCCTCGACCTGGGCCAACGCGAATACCTACTTCGCGCGCATGTGAACAGAGATCAGCAACCACTAAGAAGTAGCCTGGGAAGCCCATCTTGATCATGACTTCGAGTTCATAATCCAGACGCTCTTGATAAATTGTTGGAATATTTCCCTGCATGCGTTCGGAAAGTCCGATCTGGGAAGTCTTTCGCAACCAAGAATCTTCGCTCTCCCCTTGCGGCACCGTAAAGCGTGGCAACAAGTTTTCACCTTCGCGCATCGTGATGTTGCAGCGTTCAGCGATGAGCAAAGTGTTATCGCAACTTTCTGGAATATCAGCAAAAAGTTGACGCATCTGATCGGCGCTCTTGAGATAGAACTCGTCATTGTCGAATTTAAATCGTTTAGGATCTGCAAGCGTTGATCCTGATTGCACACAGAGCAGCGCTTCGTGGGCAACTGAATCTTCGTGTTTTGTATAGTGCAAGTCATTAGTGGCAAGAAGTGGTAAACCCAAATCTGTACCAAGCTTGAGCAGATCAGCCTTTACGCGATTTTCGACGTCAATGTTGTGATCCATGATTTCCAAGAAAAAGTTTTCTTTACCAAAAATATCGCGTAATTCGCTGGCGGCAGCCCTGGCTTCTTTATAAGCACCCATGCGCAAGCGAGTCTGGATTTCACCGCCCGGGCATCCCGTAGTGGCGATGATTCCTCGAGAATATTGGGAGAGGAGTTGGCGATCCATGCGCGGCTTGTAGTAGTAGCCTTCCAGCGATGCCAAAGAAGCCAACTTAAAAAGATTTGAAAGACCTTCATTATTTTCAGCGAGCAAGGTCATGTGCGTGTAGGCGCCGCCGCCGGAGACGTCGTCATCTCCGCCATCTGCCCATTTGACTCGCTTCTTATCAAACCGAGATTCGGGGGCAACATAAGCCTCAATGCCAATAATGGGTTTTATGCCAGCTTTTATTGCCTGCTTGTTGAATTCAAAGGCACCAAAAACATTTCCGTGATCGGTAATAGCAATGGCAGGCATCTCTTGTCGTGCCGCCTCGCGCACAAGTTCACCCACGCGAGCAGCCCCATCGAGCATCGAATACTCGGTATGGACATGGAGGTGAACAAAGTCAGACACGGTTAGCGAGGTTACTACTGGGTTGACTAGCGATGTTGGTTAGTGGCCAGAATGGCCAGCGAGCGTGTCAGATCCTCGGGATATTCGGAGAAAAATTCCAAGCTTTCCCGGGTCACGGGATGCGTAAAGCGCAATTCCCGTGCGTGAAGCCAAGGGCGGTTAACCTGCAAACGTTCAGAAATGGTGTGATCTGCGCCGTAGGTGAGATCTCCCACTAGTGGGTGATGCAGCGCCGAAAAATGTACGCGAATCTGATGAGTACGCCCGGTCTCAAGCTCAATCTCAAGCAGCGAGACGGCCGGAAAGAATTCCAGAGCTTTGTAGTGCGTAATGCTGGGTTTGCCATCTGCTACAACTGCAAACCTGTAATCCTCACGCGGATGGCGATCTATGGGCGCATCAATAGTGCCCTCAGTGGGATCCATATGTCCTTGAACCAATGCGTGATACACCTTGGTCACCGCTCGATCTCGAAACTGTTGTTTGAGATCCGAGTAAGAAATTTCATCTTTGGCGATAACCATTAAGCCGGTGGTGCCCACATCGAGCCGATGGACAATTCCTTGTCGTTCTGCTGCCCCACTGGTCGCAACGTTATAACCGCTGGCGATAATTCCACCGATCACGGTTGGACCTTGCCAACCTGGACTTGGATGTGCTGCTACACCTGCTGGCTTATCTACGACGATGATGTGGTCATCGTTGTACACGATTCCCATTCCCTCGAACGGGGTGGCCTGCAATGAAGGCTCGGCCTTTTGGGCCGGCATCAAAATCTCTATGACATCGCCTGTAGAAACCCGATCCGATTTCATCATCGCTTTCTGAGATCGCAAGACTTCGCCTGCATCGATGAGTGTGACAATGGCCGAGCGCGAAAGACCTAGAACCCTGGCCAGAGCAGCGTCAATGCGCTCTTGGTCCAAACCTTCAGGAACAGAAATTATTTTGAGGTCTCGTTGGCTCATTGGGTAACTCCTTTAAAACTGTGGCGGCGGAGCATCAGGACCAATGGGCTTGATATTTCGAACCGAGAGAATAACGACGATTATCGCTGATATAACAATAGAGGAATCTGCGATATTGAATGTAGGCCAATGGGGCAATTCAATCCAGTCGACAACCTGACCACTCAGAAACCCAGGTGGGCGAAAGAGGCGATCTGAGAGGTTCCCCAGGATTCCGCCTAGAGCAATACCCAAAGCCAGCGCCCACAGTTGGTTGGTCACTTTATTGCCGTAGTAGAAAATGAGCGCTACTGCCCCAACAGCGAGCGCCGAGAGCCATACCGTCTTTGACGTTCCTAAACTGAAGGCCGCTCCCGAATTAAATTGCAGATTGAAACGAAGCAGCGAGCCAATAACGCGGACCGGATGATCGGGCAAGAAACGGATCGCGATCGCTTTGGATGCGAAATCGAGCAAGAAGACCAGGAAGGCCGAAAGTGCGATCCTTCGCTGGATAGCTATTTTGTCAGACGGGTTTAGCGTCGCTCTTCCTTTTGCTTGCAAGACATGCAGAGCGTCGCGCGTGGGAAGACTTGCAGACGTTCTTTGCCGACAGAATTACCACACTCTTCGCATCGACCATAAGTTCGCCCGTCAATACGTTCTAGGGCACGTTCGGTTTGCAAGACCATATCTCGAGCGTTGTAGACCAGCGACATTTCGTGCTCGCGTTCAAAGGTCTTTGTCCCAGCATCAGCTTGATCGTCGCCAGCGCCTACGCCAGCAGAACTAATCAATTCGTCCATATCGCCTTCTGCTTCTAACAATTCTTTTTGCAAGCGCACTAGATCTCTAGCCAACTCGGCACGAATAGCCTTTAACTCGGCAGCGCTCCAAGGATCTTCGCTAACATTGACGACAAGTGGCGCCGGCGCAGATTTGATGGGCTTGAGTACCGATTTCTTGTGCGACTTGGCTGGTCGTGGTGGCGGTGGCATCACCAAACGTCGTTCTTCAATAACGGGTTCTGGCCCGACATTTGCCTCATGCGGAGTCACGGTAATAGTTGTGGAATCCCCAGTCGTGGTGCTCTGTAATTTTGCTGGGAATGCTTTTACGGGGGCTTTCTTCGGCACCTTGGCTACTTTGGCCAACGTTGGTTTCACAATATTTGGCGAGCGAACGGCGGCTGCCTTCTTTACTGGTGCCTTCGTGGCTTCAGCTTTTACTGCGCTCTTGGCTGGGGTCTTGACTGCGCTTTTTGGTGCAGGGGCAACTTTTTTTACGGGTGCAGCTTTTTTCACAGGGGTCGCTTTCGTTGGTGGTGTCGCTTTTTTCAGGGCTGGGCTTTTCGGTTTTGTCACAGCAGATGTTGCTGACTTGCTGGCAACGACCTTTTTTCCCGCTACTGCTTTCTTAGCAGCGTGAGATGCCGCCTGAACCGCGGTTTTGGCCTTTTTCATCACCATAAGAGATCCTCCAGTGCGAACGGCACAGGTTAGAACTAATGCTGGGCGAACGCCAATTAGACCCACCCTCTAGCTCGTCTCTTCTTGCTAGACTTTCCCCACTTACGTCACAGGCAGCGAAGGGATATCACCCCAGAGCCGCTGGAAGAGTCATTTCTCACCAGGGATGAGGTAGAACCAGCCGTAAGCGCACCAAAAGTAAAGCGGTTTTGAGCAGAAGGCTATTGGCCCGCTCGAAACAAGGCGGGTGGTACCGCGGCTCTGGCGCATCAGGGTCGTCCCTCCAATTCAGTCAGTTTTCAAGGCAGAGTTGAAGGGGTTCAAATGTCCATACCTACGTTCGTACCTAAGGCGCTTTCGCCGCAGATCGATCTGCCGCAGACCGAACATACGATCCTCTCCTTCTGGGACCAAGCAAATATTTTTGAAAAATCAGTCGCAGCCCGCGAAGGGGCTACTTCCTGGAACTTCTTTGAGGGCCCACCCACAGCAAACGGTAAGCCCGGTACTCACCATATTGAAGCTCGCGTTTTTAAGGACCTCTTCCCTCGCTACCAAACCATGAAAGGTCACCAAGTCATCCGGAAGGCTGGTTGGGATTGCCATGGCCTGCCGGTAGAAATTGCCGTTGAAAAAGAATTGGGCTTTACAGGGAAGGGCGATATCGAAAAGTTCGGGATTGCCGCATTTAATGAACGATGCCGCGAATCAGTACAACGCCACGTAGGCGAATTTACAACAATGACCAGGCGCATGGGCTTCTGGGTTGATTTCGATGAAGCCTATTGGACTATGTCCCCTGAATATATTGAGAGCGTCTGGTGGTCGCTACAGCAGATCTGGAAGAAGGGCTTGCTGGTTCAAGATCATCGGGTGGCACCATATTGTCCAAGGTGCGGCACTGGTCTTTCCGATCACGAATTAGCCCAAGGCTATGAAACTGTTACCGATCCCTCGGTCTACGTACGTTTTCCTGCTACTTCTGGAAAGTTGGCAGAACTTGGGGCATCACTCTTGGTCTGGACCACCACGCCGTGGACACTTGTTTCTAACACCGCCATCGCCGTAAATCCAAAAGTCACTTATGTTGTCGTGGAAGTACCAACAAAAAATTCTGACGGTGAAGTAACTGGATCCGAAAGACTTGTAATTGCCGAAAATCTCACCTCCGTCCTTGGTGACGGACTTTCCGTTCTTGATTCCTTTACTGGCGCAGAGCTTGAGCGCACTTCCTATCAGCGCCCCTTTGACTTGGTAGATATTCCCGATGCACATTACGTAGTGCTCGCCGATTACGTCACCATCGAAGATGGAACGGGTTTAGTTCATCAAGCACCTGCCTTCGGCGCCGATGACCTCAGCATCTGTAGAAGTTACGGCCTGCCTGTTGTCAATCCAGTTGCACCTGATGGGACTTTTCTATCCGGAATTGATCTTGTGGGCGGACTTTTCTTCAAGGATGCCGACAAAGTATTGATCCGGGATTTAAAGGCTCGCGGTTTGATGTTCCGACATACACAATACGAACACTCCTACCCACACTGCTGGCGTTGTCATACCGTACTTATTTATTACGCACAGCCTTCGTGGTACATCCGCACCACGGCTATCAAAGATGCCTTGTTGCGCGAAAATCAGAAAACTAATTGGCATCCTGAAACTATTAAAAATGGTCGTTTTGGCGATTGGCTCAATAACAACATCGATTGGGCGGTTTCTCGTAATCGCTATTGGGGCACTCCGCTGCCGATCTGGCGCTGTGAAAATGGACATGATTATTGCGTCGGTTCATTAGCCGAACTTGGCTCTCTCGCTCAGACAGAATTAACTTCCAGCGATCCACACCGTCCGTTTGTCGATGACATCACTTTTGCCTGCGCCGAATGTTCGAGTCCGATGAAGCGCGTCAATGAGGTTATTGACTGCTGGTACGACTCCGGTGCAATGCCTTTCGCACAATGGGGTTATCCGCATCGAGAAGGTTCTGCTGAACTTTTTAATAACGCCTACCCAGCCGACTTCATCGCAGAAGCAATCGATCAGACACGTGGTTGGTTTTATACCTTGATGACCATCGGAACCTTGGTCTTCGACCAGAGTTCGTACGAGACCGTTCTCTGTCTTGGACATATCTTGGATAAAGATGGCCGAAAGATGAGCAAGCACTTGGGCAACGTTCTCGAACCCGTGCCGCTCATGGATCAACATGGCGCCGATGCAGTTCGCTGGTTCATGTTGGCGGCGGGATCGCCGTGGAGTTCCCGCCGAGTGGGGCATGAAGCGATCTCGGATGTGGTGCGCAAAACTTTGCTTACGTACTGGAATACGGTCTCTTTCTTTTCACTCTATGCGCATGCCTCGGATTTCGTATTCGGAAAAGATCAATACACGCCATCAACCCTCGATCGTTGGATTATTTCTGAACTCAACCAACTCATTGCCGAAGTTGATGGTGCCCTGGCCAAATACGACTCTCAAGAAGCAGGGCGGGTGCTGGCAGGCTTTATTGACGATCTTTCCAATTGGTATGTGCGTAGATCGCGCCGACGATTCTGGGACGGCGATAACGCCGCTCTTTCAACGCTTTACATCTGCATTCGCGAACTTACAAAGTTGATGGCACCGATGGTCCCCTTCATCACCGAGCATGTCTGGCAAGAACTCGTTCGCGTAGTAGAACCAACTACAAGGGAATCTGTTCACTTGGCAGATTTTCCAACCTTCTTCGATTCTCAAATTGATCGTCAACTCTCTACTTCAGTGCGCCTCTCCCGACGACTCGTTGAATTAGGACGTGCAGCTAGGGCTGAATCTAAAATCAAGATTCGCCAACCACTCAGCCGAGCGCTCGTCTCAGCCCTTGATTGGGAAAAAATGGATGGAGAAATCCGCTCGCACATTGCCGACGAACTAAATGTCCTCTCCCTCGATGAGCTCTCCTCAGCTGGATCTGACCTCGTGGAAGTTTCCATCAAGGCAAATTTCCGCACCATCGGAGCACGTTATGGCGCCTCCGTCCAACAGATCGCCAGTGCCATCCATGCCTCAAATGCCGCCGAGCTTGTTTCAACTATCCGCAGGGAAGGCCAAGCTCAACTTCCCTTTGGCGCTGACGGTCAGAGCGCCGACATTACACATGATGATCTCATCATCACGGAGACACCTAAGGAAGGTTGGTCAGTTGCCAGCCACTCTGGCGAAAGCGTCGCTCTTGATCTGGAGCTCAGCCCTGACCTCATTAAAGCCGGATTGGTGCGCGAGGTTATTCGGGCTATTCAAGAAGAGCGCAAAAACTCTGGATTTGATATTAGCGATCGCATCTCTGTTAGATGGAATGCGCCTGCATCCGTCGCTGAAGCTATCGAAGATTCGATTGAAATAATTTCCGATGAGGTGTTGGCGCTAGAATTTTCCCGCGATCTTGATCAACCTTTTGGAGAGAATGAACTCGAGCTCTTTCTTGCCCTTGCCAAGAAATAAGTAAAAATAAAGTTCAGAGCGAGTCTGGGTGATTTAAGGAATCATCCAGACAAGTCGATCGAGTAGTTGAATGGCAAAGAAAATCACGATGAAGGAAAGATCTAGATTGACGGCACCAATCCGCAGCGGCGGAACAAATCGACGCACAAATCTGAGCGGCGGGTCAGTAATAGAAAAGACTAAATCTGCAATTGCCAAGACGATGCCTCGTGGACGCCAATTACGCGCGAACATTCTGACGTAATCCAAAATCAGGCGCGCAAAAAGGGCGAGCAGAAAAATCTGGATTATTGCAGAGAGAATTTTACCTATTGTCATAGAAGAAACTCGTTACTTATAGGAGAGATCAGCTTTGGTTGAAAAAGCTGGCTTCAGCAGCCGCAGCTTTATCTTCCACGCTGACCATAACATTTGGCGGGGTGAGCAAGAAGACTTTTGAAGTGACTCGCTCGATGCTGCCATGGTGACCAAATACCAAGCCGGATGCGAAATCGACTAGACGCTTACGTTCGGACTCTTCCATATCACTGAGATTCATGATGACTGGTTGACCTTCGCGATAATGCTCGCCGATATTGCGTGCTTCATTGTAAAAACGGGGATGAATAGTGATGATGCGATCCATGATCGGAAGTTCACGCTGTTCGGCAACGGCAGTTGGACGAACCGGAACAGAAGTGACAGGGGTGACATTTGATTGCGCCCAGCTGGGGGTTGTAGAGGTAACTGGACGAACGCTTCGACGAGGTTCGGCAACAATTGCCGGAGCCAGATCTATCTCCTCTTCTTCAACCAGACCGAGGAAACCTGCCATCTTCTTGAACGCATTAGCCATGGGTAAATCTTAAGTGAAGGGTTATCGAGACCCGAGGATTGAACTGCCAATACGGATGTGTGTCGCTCCGGCTGCGATCGCTGCCTCAAAGTCACCGCTCATTCCGCAGGAGAGGGCAGTTACCTGAGGAAACTCTGCGATGACCTCCTTGCGCAACTGGGCTAAACGGGAAAAGGCAATCACAGGGTCCACATTCAACGGTGCCACCGCCATGAGCCCAAGAAGATCAAGTTCGGAAATCATCGAGCACTCTCTCAGAAAATCCATGAGAAGGGCAGGTCCCACTCCACCTCGCCCAGTTTGCGTATTTGGGCTATCCAGCGAGACCTGGACAAAAACCGAATGCGCTTTACCTGCGGAAAGAGTGGCGATTTTTCGAGCGTGTGCGAGCTCATCTAGAGAATGAATGACATTTGCCCATTCAGTAATGGAGCGCAACTTCTTTGATTGAATCTGACCTTGAAAGTGCCAGATGGAATCATTCGGAAGGATCTGGGACTTCTCTCTTCCCTCTTCGTCCCGGTTCTCCCCAAAATTGCGTGCTCCGAGTTCGTAGAGAATTTCGGCATCACTGGCAGGAAAGGTTTTGGTCACCACTATCAAGGTGATCTCAGCTCGGTCGCGTCCGGCACTATCAACTGCACGCTGAATTCGTTCTTGCACCTCACGAAGAGAGGCCGCTAACTCCTGCCTCCGCTGACTCATAACGCGATCACTCCCACTTGACGACCAGTTACTTTGTTGCGTCGAAAGGAGAAGTAGTTGGCGTTCTCTCGTGTGCAGATGTGATGTTCAAGAATCGATACATTGTGTGAACTGAGAATCGCTCGTGCCCCTGCCACCAAATCAAGTTGATGCGCCTGCACACTCGAAGCCAATTCTGGAATTAACGAAATCGCATCGCGATACGTGGCAAGGTCTACCTCGTAACAATTTGTGCAGATGCTAGGGCCCATTTCCGCCAAAATCTGATCCAGTTCGGTTTCAGGAAATTTCGTCAGCACTTTTTGAATAATCCCAGAAAGAAGTCCGCGACGACCCACGTGCACCGCGGCAACCATCGAAGGCGAAGAGAGCAAGAGCGGTATGCAATCTGCTGTCAAAACTGCCAGACCAATTCCTTTGGATCGAGTAATGAGGGCATCTGCATCGGCGGTCGGCCAATCATCAGACATAACTTCAACAACATTTGTTCCGTGGGTTTGATTCATAAAGATCAAATGATCAAGCGAAAAAAGAGATCTCAGGGTCTCACGATTCTTCATGACGGTATCAATATCGTCACTGACATGTGTTCCTAAGTTGAAGGAATCAAACGCACCAACGCTCAATCCACCTGCACAACCGGTAAATAATGTTCGAGCCATGTGGAACTACTTCATAAAGTCAGGAACGTCTATCTCATCTTCAACAACGAGTTCTTCAAAAGTAATCTTCTTACGAGCGGGTATGGAATCTGCTGAATGTGAAGTAGGCAGATCTAACGCCACTGCGATGGGATCGTTGGCTGGCACCGGATTGGCATTTCCAGTGAGCGTAGCCGCATCAATAACTGGGACTGCAACCCATTTTGGAGCACCACCATCAAAGCCAGCGGCGATTACGGTTACCCGCACCTCATCCCCCAGGGCATCATCGATGACAGTTCCGAAAATGATATTGGCATCGGGATGAGCAGAAGCGGCAACAAGTTCAGCAGCTTCGCTGAGTTCAAAGAGTCCTAGATCTGACCCGCCAGCGATGGAGAGCAGCACGCCGTGAGCGCCATCGATCGAGGCCTCCAACAATGGGCTGGCGATAGCTAATTCAGCAGCGCGTGTGGCACGAGCCTCCCCGCGAGCAGAGCCAATACCCATGAGGGCAGAACCAGCACCGGACATAACGCTCTTGACATCGGCAAAGTCGAGGTTGATCAAACCTGGAGTGGTAATTAAATCGGTAATTCCTTGCACTCCAGATAAGAGAACTTGGTCGGCGCTGCGGAATGCTTCGAGTTGGCTAATAGAACGATCGGAGATAGCCAGCAACCGATCATTTGGAATCACTATCAACGTATCAACTTCTTGGCGAAGAAGTGCAATGCCTTCTTCTGCCTGTGCAGAGCGACGTTTGCCTTCGAAGGAGAAAGGTTTGGTTACAACGCCAACCGTCAATGCTCCAAGATCTTTGGAAATTTTTGCCACGATAGGTGCGCCACCTGTACCTGTTCCACCGCCTTCACCTGCAGTTACAAAAACCATATCCGCACCACGGAGAACTTCTTCAATTTCTTCTACGTGATCGAGTGCGGCTTGCTTTCCAATTTCAGGAGCAGCACCTGCGCCAAGACCGCGAGTCAATTTACGTCCAATATCAAGCTTTACATCGGCATCACTCATGATGAGTTGCTGCGCATCGGTATTGATTGCAATAAATTCAACACCTTTTAAGCCAGCTTCGATCATGCGATTGACAGCATTAACTCCGCCGCCACCAATACCTACTACCTTGATGACTGCTAAGTAATTTTGTGGTGTTGCCACAATGCGCCTTTCTTCGGACCCTAAATCTCAACTAGAGACTTAAGGTTAAATTTTTATCTTTGGTTAAAGTAGAGCGCACCTGTACTACAAGCAATGACCGACACGAATATAAGTCAACTAGTTTTTTGAACCGTCACTTTGTGATGGGAGATGTAGGTGCACTGACGTCATATGTCAATGCTTTGCTATTTTCGGGTAAGGCGAAAAGTGCTCTAAACACTTTGATTTTAGTAGCAACATCTTGATCATTACCCCAGCGAACAGTGAGAACTTTGCCAGTCAAAGAGACCTGCATCTCAATGAAGGCGCTCGATGAGACGTGCACTCCTTGTAACCCAAGAATGAAATCGGCAGGCATAAGCGATAACAACCTGGCCACACTTTTCTTGGCTTCAAGATCTGTCGTCGCAAAAGTAATCTGTGGCAATTTCTGTAGGAGCTCTGGTGTAGAAAATTCCGTCCCTGTTTCATCAAGATAGGTGCGTTGGCCGGTTGCGGTGGCGAAGTAAGCAATCGGGGTTCGCTCGCTTACTTCGATGCGCACAACTCCGGTACGCCAATTTCGATGCACCTGCTCGGTGGCCACCCACGAAATGTCTGCCAAAGTTCTATTAAGCACTCTCACATTAACGCGCGCCATCGGTTTGCCTACCTCAAGATGTCCGGAACTGGCCGCCAAGGAATTTTGAATTATGTCCAGACGAGATGTTCCGATGATCTCAACCTTCTTGACCGACAAGATTGTTGACCAACCCAAAACATATATGGCGCTGCCCAGCAGCACTACTGCGAGGAGGGCGGCCACAGCACCGCGCTTGTTGCGCAAAAGTCTTCCTTTTCCTTACTCGGCCAAGGCGGAGAGTATTACTGGTGCTAGCGAGCTGACATCTCCAGCGCCAAGAGTCATGATCACATCACCTTCCCGAGCATCTGCGACTACTCGAGCCACCATATCGACCATCGAAGGTTCGACTAAAGAAGTCCCGCTCTTGATGCGCTCAGAGATGAGTGCGGAACTGACTCCTGGTATGGGAACTTCGCTGGCTGGATAGATTTCAAGAAGATAAACCGCATCTGCTTGCGACAACACTTCCGCAAATTCGGCAGCAAATGCTCGGGTTCGAGAATATCGATGCGGTTGAAAAATCACGAGCAAACGACCAGTACCTGCGTATCGACGTGCGGTCTGAAGAGTGACGTCAATTTCTGTTGGGTGATGACCGTAATCATCGACAACTCGAATTCCGCGAACCTCCCCTTTCATTTCAAAGCGGCGGCGAGTGCCGGAAAACTTACTCAATCCGGCAAGCAGCTCACGCTGATCGACGCCAAGTTCCGTTCCTGCGGCTAAAGCAGCGACTGCATTATAAATATTGTGTTTTCCTGGCACGGAAAGCGCTAGTTCTCCTAGTACGCGACCGTTGTGGGTTACACGCGCCGTACTTGCCAAAGCTGATAACGAGATGCGAGAAATAGCAAAATCTCCGCTTTCTCCATAGGTGACAATGCGGATATCTTCGCGAGAAATCGCGGCACGAAGTTCTTGTGAACCAGGATCGTCTGAGCAGAGCACTAGAAAACCGCCTGGTCGGATCGTTGCAACAAATTCGGTAAAAATATGCATAATCGCCGAGAGGTCAGCAAAGTGATCCACATGATCAAGCTCAACATTTGTCACGATCGCGCCATAAGGTCTATACACCAAGAAAGAACCATCAGACTCATCGGCTTCGGCAATGAAAATACTTCCGCTCCCCCTATGGGCATTGGTCCCAGAACTATTAATCATTCCGCCAATGGCAAACGACGGATCCAGCCCAGCATGTTGAATGGCTACCGTCAGCATAGAAGTTGTGGTCGTCTTGCCGTGGGTGCCAGCAACTGCAACGGAAATTGATTCCGACATGAGAATTGCAAGAGCCTCTGCGCGTTGTAGGACTGGGATTCCGCTCTCGCGAGCTGCAAGAATTTCCGCATTCGTTTCCGATATGGCTCCCGAGACAACAATTAATCGAGCACCTTCAATATTTTCAGGTGCATGTCCAACTCTTATCTGACCTCCAAGGGCGCGTAAGCCAACCAAGACTTGGCTATCTTTCACATCAGAGCCCGAAACTGAAATTCCTTGGTCCAGCATAATTCGAGCAATTCCGCTCATACCCGCGCCACCAATGCCTATGAAGTGAACTTTCATTCCACGCAGGTCAGGGAGCGTAAATTTCATTTTGAGCTCTTTGTTAGCAGGGATCGAATCATGTCCGCCATCAAACGTGCAGCATTTGGTTGGATCTTTACTTCGCGATTTTCCCGACTTTGGATGGCCGTGGCAACGAGACGATCGATATTACTGGCGAGCCACTCTCCGGTGAGGTGAGCGTTCTCCAATATTTCGGCACCGCCCCCAGCAACAAGCTCTTCAGCATTTGCGCGCTGCTCGCCATTTCCAATCGCGAGCGGCACTAGAACTGCATAATTCTGAATAGCGGCAATCTCGACACATGTTGCAGCGCCGCTACGAGCGATAACTAAATCGCTGGCCGCATAAGCCTCGGAGATATTCTCTAGATAAGGCATTGGCAGATATCCGGGCATCGCCATTGGCAATTTATTTGAAGTCCCCACTCCGTGAATGATCTGAACTCCGTGGTTGAGAAGTATCGACAAACATTCAGCGACCGATTGATTGATTCTCTCGGCGCCGAGAGATCCACCAAAAATGAGCACGATCGGCTTTAACGAATCGAAGCCAAACCCCTTGCAAGCGCGCTCTCTGTGCTGAGCACGCTCCGCCTTGCTAGATGAAGCCAGACTTAGGATTGAATCTCGGAGGGGCATACCCACCATGAGTGCTCGACTCCACTTCGTCCCCGTCCTACGCGCACTCTCAAAAGTAATCGCAATATTGCCCGTCATCAGGGCACCTAAACGATTGCCCCAACCGGGCTTGGCGTTCTGTTCGTGAATAACGATGGGAATCCTTAGGATTTTCGCCGCCAAATAACACGGTGCGCTTACGTATCCCCCAAAGCCAATAAGCAGATCGGAATTACGCAGCAAGCGTTGAGCCTGCAACAACACCTTGATCCAATGAAATGGCCAGGCAAGTAGTGAGATCGAGATTGATCGAGGCAGCGTTACTTTAGATATGTGATCGAGTTTAAATCCGGCATCTACGACCAGCTTATTCTCAATTCCTTTATCCGTTCCAATAAATCGGCACTCAATTTCATCGAGATCTTGGGCGGACCCATGTTGAGTCAATTCTCTGGCAACAGCAAGAGCTGGCTCAACATGTCCGGCGGTGCCACCGGCTGCAAACGAAACAACCTTTTTCATGCGGCACTTCCTGAAACTACTCCACGGCTGGATTTACGATGGGCGAGATAATCTCGAACCCCTGGTTCACGACGCGCGACATTCAATACGAATGCCACTCCGATGCAATTGGCTATCAATGAAGACCCACCATAAGAAATGAAAGGCAATGTGACACCTATAACAGGAAAAAGACCAATGTCAGAACCAAGATTTACCGCTACTTGCAACATCAACCAACACGCAATTCCTGCACACGCGTAGCGCGAAAATATATCTTTGGTTTGCACAGAAACCCGAAAGATTCCATATATAAGAATTGCATAAAGGCAGAGAACTACGAGCGTGCCCAATAGACCCATCTCTTCACCAATAACCGAAAAAATGAAATCGGTGTTGGCTTCCGAAAGGTTCGCCCATTTCTGGCGACTTGCACCCAGACCTACGCCAAAAACGCCACCGCTTGCCAGACCCATCACGCTATGTGCTGTTTGCCAGCCTGCGAATTTATAATTTTGCGCCGAGAACGGATGTAAAACTGCAGTGAAGCGGTGCAATCTATTTGGCTGCGTAATGACAAACGCTGTTGCAAAAATAAGCCCAGCGCTAATAACGGCAATGAAATTTCGAATCGGCAATCCGCCAACAAAGAGCATTGCACCCGCAATACCCATCACTATGAGCGCCGTTCCTAGGTCCTTTCCCATCATAATCAAACCCAAAATAACTAGCACTGCAGGAAGCAAAAGTGCCAATATATTGAGTGGGTGATCCGTGCGTGCACGTTCTTCATATCTGCGAAGTTGTAGGGCACAGAAAAGTATCAATCCAAATTTTGCGAATTCACTTGGTTGAATTGTGAAAGGACCAAATCCAATCCAGTTGGTATTTCCGTTCACATTTTTGCCAATGCCCGGCAATTGCGGAAGAACTAGGAATCCGGCACTCACAAAAATAGCCACGCGTGACAGAACAACCCAAAGTTCGGGCTTAAGTTTCAGTGCGATGAGCGAAGCAGCTAGCGCAATAGCCAAAAAAAGAAGCTGTTTGATAAAAATCGAATAGGTATTGCCGTTTTGCTCGAACGATTTGACGGATGAAGAGGAGAGCACCATCACCAAACCCAAGCCAACCAAGGCGATTGTCGCGAACAAAATCGCAAAATACGGAAATGTGGGTCGGCGAAGAATGGGATCAGAATTTTTCATTGCCCGATTGCTTTCTTCACTGCATCGGCGAAAAGATCGCCTCGCTCTGCATAAGATTTAAATTGATCCATTGAAGCGCATGCCGGAGCCAGAAGGACCGTGTCACCCGCTTTCGCTATTTCTCGCGCTTGAGCCACCACATCGTGCATGAGATTCTCGGAAGTAGTTGTCTTATCAATCTTAAATACAGGAATATGCGGAGCAAACTTTGCGATGGATTCGGCAATTACCTCTCGATCCTGTCCAATCAGAATTGCGGCTCGCATCCTGGAGGCACCACGTTTAATGAGCTCATCCATGGTGGCACCTTTTGCAAGACCCCCTCCGATCCACACCACAGATAGGGCTGACGTAAGAGAGGCAAGTGCCGCATGAGGATTGGTGGCCTTTGAATCATTAATCCAAGAAATTCCATCAGAGAGCGCCACAAGTTCGAGACGATGGTGGTCCACTTTGAAATTTTTCAAACCAATCTGAATATCCGATGGCGATATTCCCAACGTAAGTGCTAGGCCGGCCGCAGCCAAGGCGTTAGAAACATTGTGCGGGACGGTGGGTTGAATATCAGAGAGTTCAGCCAGCATCGCAGCCTGAGTTGGATCTGCAGAGAAGGCTCGATCTACCAACAACTCTTCGACCAATCCAAGTTCGCCACCACGAGGAACTTGCAACGAATAGTAAATCTTTCGACCATTCCAGGAAGTACTTCTCGTACTGACCTCTAGGTCATCTACGTTCAGAACCGCTGTCCCAGTTTGATGAAGAAGTTTTAACTTTGCATTGGCATACTCGTCGAAACTTCCATGCCAATCAATATGGTCCTCGGCAATATTTAAGATCGCAACGGAATGGAAAACAGGAAGTTGACTCCATTCAATTTGGAATGAAGAGAGCTCGAGAGCTAGAACATCGAGTTGTTCGAGGGATGAGAGCGCTGTGATAACTGGTTCACCAACATTTCCACAAGCACGGCCATTAATTCCTGCAGAAATCAGAATTGATTCAAGCATTTGAATGGTCGTGGTCTTGCCGTTAGTTCCCGTGAGTGCAACCCATTTTTGCTCTGGCGCCACTTCCTGCTTCACCAGCCATGCGAAATCCAACTCGCTGTACACCTGGATTTTACGATCTTGAAATTCTAGAACGAGCGGATGATCCAACCGCCAACCTGGAGACACAACAGCAAAATCATATGAAGCTGCTGGCGCCAAACTCTGCCGTGCCAGTAATCCAGATACGGTTGAAGCTCTCTCATCGTAGAGATCTACCTCTGCGCCTTTGTTCTGCAGGAATGAAATAACGCCGGTGCCAGTTACTCCCCCACCCAGCACAGCAATGCGTGCGGCGGCGAGACCTTCCAAAAATGACATATCAAGAAACGACCCATTGGGCGTAGAAAAGTCCCAGACCGGTTGCGACGCTGAGTCCGGCAAGAATCCAGAATCGAATAACGATGGTGACTTCGCCCCAACCAATTAATTCGAAATGGTGTTGCAATGGGGCCATTTTAAAAACTCGTTTTCCACCTGACAATTTAAAATACCCAGTTTGGATAATTACGGAGAGGGTAATAAGAACAAAAAGTCCCCCCAGTGCGATGAGTAAGAGCTCAGTTCGAAGAGTTATCGCAATACCCGCGATCGCCCCTCCTAGGGCGAGGGAACCAACATCTCCCATGAATATTTTTGCAGGCGATGCGTTCCACCAGAGAAAACCGGCGCACGCGCCTGCAAGACCAGCCGCGACAACTGCGACGTCAAGCGGATCCCGTACGGCATAACACTTTGCAATATTGGTGACAGCGCAACTCTGGCCGAACTCCCAAACGCCAATGAGAACAAAGGCAAGGAAAGTCATGATTGATGCTCCGGTAGCCAAACCATCAAGGCCATCAGTGAGATTGACGCCGTTACTTGTGCCAAGCACCATAAAGATCACCCAGATAACCACGAGCACTGCGCCAAGTGAAAGCGAAGTGTCGCGTACCCCGGAAAGATGTAGCGAAATAGGGGTTAAACCGGCGTTATCACGGAAGTGAATACCTAGTACCGCAAAGATCCCAGCGGCAAGCATTTGGCCTAAAAGTTTCTGCTTTGCATTTAGCCCCAAAGAACGTTGTTTGCTGACCTTGAGCCAATCATCGGCCAAACCAACTATTCCAAGGGTGAGCACCAGTCCCAAAACCAGGATTGCAGAAGCACTCACGGCAATGCCCGTAATGAGGTGGCTCACAAAGTAGGAAACAACACTGGATCCAATAAGGACAATTCCGCCCATGGTCGGAGTTCCGTGTTTCACATGGTGGCTCGTTGGACCATCATCACGAATTATTTGGCCATACCCACGTTTTGCTAATACTCGAATCAAAATCGGTGTGAGAAAAATACTCAACAGGGCAGCAAGGGCGCCGGAAACCAAAATGCCTTTCATTCGTGCGCTGCCTTCCACCTATTTAGTAGTTCCTGGGCTAAATCATCCAAATGTTCCGACCGCGAAGCTTTCACCAAGACTACGTCCCCCGCTTCAAAATGTTCAGCGTATTGCGTTGCATCCGCAATGGAAGCGCAGGGATGCGTAGTTGTTGCATCTTCCGAGTCAGCCGAACTCGACATCGCCTGCGAATCGAGATCGAACAGATCGGTCCCTACCGTGACTAAGTGATCAATCCCAATGTCGGAGATGAGTCTGCCAATTACCGAATGAGATACGGCCTCTGACGCGCCGAGCTCGGCCATCTTCCCGAGAAACGCCCACGAACGACCACCACGTTCTTGCGACATTAAGGCCAAAGTCCGCAGCGCCGCGGCCATGCTCTCCGGATTGGCGTTATAGGCATCATTTATCAGCAGAAGACCATCTACATCGTGAAGTTCCATTCGCCATTTGCTTCCAGGTTCGGCGGTGGAGAGTGCCGCGGCGATGGTCTCCAGAGGAATATTCAACGCAGTGGCCACTGCGGCCGCTGCCAAGGCATTGGAAATCTGATGCAAGCCCAAAAGTTGAAGTGCTACCGGTTGGCGACCCTCTGGGGTCACCAGATCGAAATGGGCTCGGCCCTCCCGAAGTTCAATATCTGCGGCACGAACTTCGCAAGTGCTCTTCTCGCCAAAGTGGAGGACTTTACGTGAAGATCCATCTGACATATGTGGAGTGAATTCGTCGTATGTTCCCAAAACCGCTATCGCTTTGGTTGAAAGCCCTTGAATGAGTTCAGCCTTGGTTCTTGCAATGATCTCTCTCGAACCGAATTCTCCGATATGAGCCTGACCCACAACCAGAACCACCCCTACATCAGGTGAAGCAATCTCGACCAGATGAGCAATATCGCCTAAATGGCGCGCACCCATCTCGACTACGCAATATTTTGTATTTTGGTCACAACGCAACAGCGTTAATGGCACGCCGATTTCATTATTGAGATTTCCACTTGGAGCAACGGTAGGGGCAACAATTTCAAGCAAGTGAGAAAGTAAATCTTTAGTCGTGGTTTTGCCTTGCGACCCAGTGATTCCAATAACTTTAAGATTCGGAAGGGAGTTTCGAACTTCTTTCGCCAAGGAGGCTAGAGCAGCAATGGGATCGTTAACCAAAATTGATGGAACGTTTACTTCCTTGCTGATAAGAGCGAATATAGCCCCAGCGGCAATTGCCGCCTCGGCAAAATCGTGTCCATCAAAATTTTCACCTTCAAAGGCTACGAAGAATGTGCCGCAGTTGACTTGGCGCGAATCGATAACCGGATACTGCGAAATTAACTCTGCTCCAGTGAGGTTTCGAAGCGAGCCGCCAACGATTTCGGCGATCTGCGCCGTTGTCATTGAGATCATGCAAGATCCTCGATGGCGCGAGCTAGTTCAATCCGATCGTCAAAGGGATGCTTAGTTCCCTTGATTTCCTGACCTAGTTCATGCCCTTTGCCAAGCACCACGACAGTGTCTCCTGGGCGAGCTTGTGAAACTGCATAACGAATCGCTGCAGACCTATCGACCTCAACACAATTCGGTCCCTTGATTTCCAGATCTGCCGTCATCTCGCGCAAGATTTCTTCTGGGTTCTCAGAGCGAGGGTTATCGCTGGTGAAGACTGCGATATCGGCCAGATCCAGCAATAGCTTTCCCATAATCGGTCGCTTCGTGCGGTCGCGGTCGCCGCCACATCCTAAGACTCCGATAATTTTCTGTGAAGAGGATCCACGGAGCGTATGAAGTATTCGTTGGACCGCATCTGGAGTGTGGGCGAAATCAACGAGAGCCCGAAAGCTTTGGCCAACATCAACATTTTCCAACCGACCGGCGACTCCACTGAGTTGGGGTAAATAGGATGCGATTGCAATCGGATCCACACCGCTGTTATAGGCAAGCGCTATTGCCATAAGCGCATTGTCGAGATTGTGTTCCCCGATAAGCGGGAGATGGCCTTCGATAAGGACTCCTCCCTCGCCGCGGATAGATACTTCAAAACCTTGGGAAACTTCGACCGCCGCCACGTAGCGCCAATTGGCTTCTGCATTAAATCGCGAAACAGTAATCATCGAAATTCCAGCTTCTTGCGAAAGGCGCATTCCGTATGGATCATCCATATTTACTATTCCCAAATCAGAATACTCTGAAGTGAAGAGCTTTTCTTTCGCTGCAAAATAGTTCTCCATTGATCCGTGGTAATCCAAATGATCCTGAGTCAAATTGGTAAACGCCGAGAGCGAGAAGCGAGAACCAGTTACACGCGATTGATCAAGAGCATGGCTACTTACTTCCATCACTAAATGGGATACATGCTGCTCTCGCATCCCGGCAACAATTTGCTGAAGTTCACTCGCTTCCGGAGTCGTGAATGTGGTGTCGTATTTCTCGGCACCGATGGAAATGCCTATTGTCCCGATAAAACCAACATCGCGCCGTTCCAGCTGCCAAAGTTGGTGAAGAAGTGATGCGGTAGTGGTTTTGCCATTCGTACCAGTGATACCTACCGTAAACATATTCCCAAACGGAAAGTCATAAAGCCAAGCTGAAATATCCCCTGCTCGGCGACGAACATCAGGAATTTGTACTTCTGGAAGAATTCCATTTGCAATAATTGATCCCTCGGAATCAGTAAGTATCGCCACGGCACCTTGTGAATGGGCTTGTGTGATGAAATGTGCACCATGTTGATTTATGCCCGGGAGTGCGAGGAAAAGATCGCCTTCTTCTAGATACTTTGTGTTGCTTGTAATTCCACTGAAGGTAACATCCGGCTGAGTTTCAGGCATTCCAAGGTATCGGCAGAGATCATTTAAAGATCGTGAAGGCGGCGTAATGGGTCGCATAAAGTCACCGAACCGCCAACGTCGTGGTTAACGTTGCCGCTTTCTTCGCTGCACTCGCAACTTGAGCCTTGCGCAAGGCACTTTCAGTTAATGGGTACATCACACTGCCACTGTTGGTTGGCGGAATGTGGCGTGATTGCAATACAAAGCTCATAACTTTCTTGAAGACTGGTCCGCCGAGGTATCCACCCCAGTGCAATCCTTGCGGTTCTTGAATTGTAACGCTGACTACATACTTGGGAGCGTCAGCGGGTGCAAAGCCAATAAATGAAGCGGTATAACCTTTATAGCATCCACATTTTTCATCGATTCGCATAGCCGTACCCGTCTTACCAGCGACTCTGTAGCCTGGAATTGCCGCCTGCGGCGCCGTTCCGTTTTCAGAAACAACGCTCTCTAACATAGTTCGAATCTCTTTGGCCGTATTTGAACTTATAACTTGCTCGGAGGCTTGCATCCGGGTGGGCGTGTAGTTGCCACTTGCATCTATAAGGCCCGCAACAACATTGGGGGTAACTCGCACACCATCGTTCGCTATCGTTGCAAAGACGCTCGTGGCTTGCATGGCCGTTACTGAATAGCCCTGACCAAACGCGATGGTTGGCGCAGAAGTACGCGACCATTCGGAAATGGGATGCAAAATTCCAGCGGACTCCCCTGGCAAATGCGAATTCGTTGATTGTCCAATTCCGAATTTTGCCAAGTAGTCGTACAAAGTCTGACTACTCATTTTCTCACCTATTTGAATTGCCCCGGTGTTACTCGAGATTGCAAGAGCTCCCGTCGCCGTCAATCTCTCGGTTGCATGTTTCTCATGATCACGGAATGTTCGTCCGCCTCTTTTAAGCGCGTAGGGAATGGTGAGAACTGTCTCTGGGGTGATCTTGCCTTCCTCGAGAGCAGCTGAATAAGTAATAACTTTCCCCGTCGATCCCGGTTCGTACACATCTTGAACCGCGGGGTTGCGCATCGTTAGATTGGTAATAGATTTCTTGTCATTAGGGTTCAAATTAGGGGCGCTAGCCTGAGCCAAAATCGCTCCAGTTTTACTGTCCATAACGATGACCGTGCCAGATTTTGCGTGGGAACTTTTAACCACCGCAGAAATCGCATCTTGTGCCACCCATTGAATATCGCGATCAATCGTTAATTGGATGCTGGTACCAGCTTTCGCCTCAGTTTGTATCTGCTGAGACCCGGGGATAATTGTTCCAGCGCCATTTGCATAGATGTACTTACCGTTCGTTCCCGCAAGTACGGAGTTCATGCTGGATTCAATTCCCGAAGCGCCAACTCCAGCATCGTTGATTATCCCGACTAAAGAAGAGGCAAGGGCACCAGTGGGGTAACTTCGAATATAGCCGCGCTCTGAGAAGAATCCAACGATGCGTTTTGCGACCCCACCTTTGGTTTTTAGAATCGACGCGTTGTATGCATCCAAGGCATCATTGAGTGAAATCCAAGCGGCCGGCGTGATGTTCTTGGCAATGATTTGGTAGCGCTTCTTACCCGACAAAAGGCTGGCTAAATCGGCGACTTTCATATCCAGAATTGGAGCGGCAATTGTTGCGGCGCTTGCCGGATCAGAGATCATTGTTTGGTCCACGACAACGTTAATAGCGGCCACACTTCGAGCAAGTTCAACACCATTGATATCTGTAATGGTTCCCCGAGGAGCAAGGAGCACCGATGAGTTCATTAACTCATTCTGTGCTCTGGCGGTATAACTGTTCGCCTGAACTGCTTGCACCTGTACAAGTCGAAGCGCAAATACGATTAAGAGCGCAAAGGAAAGCAGCAAAAGAAATCGAATGCGATTATGGACCAGAGTGCGATGGCTCATCACTGGCCAACTTTTATCTTGAGAGTGGATTTATGTTTCAACATCGGGTTGACAATGGCAATCTTGGTAACTTTGGTTGGTTCGTCAGGAATTTGTGAAATATCCAAGAACTGCGAGTTAGTCGCCGGAACCATTCCCAATTTCGTGGCAGCAGCAGCTAAGCGGTCTGGAGAGGATTGCTGGGCTACTCGTTGGACAATGGCATCGCGCTGATCGTTAATAATGTTGGTTTGGTGCTTGAGGCGTTGCAATACGAACGCGTCTTGAGTGAGCAATGTATTTATGACTAATAAACCAAGGAGACCTACTAGGAAGATTGAAATGATGACGATGGTAAATCCTCGACGATCAGTACGTTCTCCGCTAAAGATCTCAAGATTCTTTATGACTTTAAATCGTGGGGAGCGGCTAGATGAACGGGGGCGCGAGATCCCAATTTCGTCTTCGGGCGAAAGTTGAATAATGGCCATTACGCGGCCAATCTTTCAATTGCGCGCAGTCGCATCGACTGAGCACGTGGATTCGCCAAGATTTCAGCATCCGTTGCGCTCTCGCTACCTCTGATGACAAATCCAAATTTGGCGGCGCTGTTGGGAAGATCAACGGGAAGTCCACGCGGAGTTCCTGAAGTTGTAACAGCGGTAAATGAACTCTTGACGATTTTGTCTTCTAAAGATTGATAAGCCATCACGACAATGCGCCCGCCCACAGCGAGAGCGCTCAGAGCTTGTGGAATAGCACTTTCAAGAACCTCAAGTTCTTGATTAACTTCAATGCGCAGCGCTTGGAAAGTGCGCTTGGCCGGATTGCCACCTGTCCGCCTGGCTGGAGCGGGAATACTGTCTTTAACTAACTCGGCTAAATCCTTTGTGGAATTAAGTGAATTCGTAGCACGGGCCTTGAGAATATTCTCTGCGATATTTTTGGCAAATTTCTCTTCACCATAAACGCGCAAGATTCGAATCAAGTCGTTCCGCTGATAAGAGTGAAGAACTTCGAAAGCGCTTATGCCCTTGCTCTGATCCATACGCATATCCAGTGGGGCTTCTTGCGAATAAGCAAACCCTCGTTCAGCCACATCGAGTTGCATGGAAGAAACACCGAGATCGAATAGCACACCATCAACTTTGGCTATTCCTAGATCTTCCAGAACCGAATCAATTTCATTGTAAATAGCGTGGACGATTGTTATTCGATCAATATCAGATTCCAGATTTTGCTGGGCAATTGCAATGGCCGAAAGATCGCGATCAAAACCTATGATGCGAAGTTGTGGGAACTGAGTCAGAAGGGCTTTTGAATGTCCACCAAGTCCGAGGGTTGCATCAATGACTATAGGAGATTCAGAGCGAGTAATTGCCGGCGCCAGGAGTGCAATGCAACGTTCAAGCGCAACAGGTATGTGCTGCATTGGTTCTTCCCCTTTCGCTCTGTGCCTGGTCTTAATACCTCTTCGTGCAGTCATTCATTTTTTTGGTCAAACTGTGTTGCGGTGTGATCTCTGCTCTGGTCACCGCCGGCCGACGGATCTAGGAGAACGGCGCCGGGGAAGTGGCGCCGTTGTGAAAGGTCGGCGGTGGCCACAGAAGAGATCAGTTAAAACAGACCGGGCAGCACCTCCGAAGAAACATCCGAGAATGTGCTCTCGCGATCTGCGAGGTAGGTGTTCCAGGAGGTTGCATCCCAAATTTCTAGGCGGGTGTTGGCACCAATAACGACGCAATCTTTTTCAAGTCCGGCATAAGTGCGAAGCCCACCGGGAATGGTGACTCGACCTTGCTTATCGGGAATTTCATCGTGAGCTCCAGCGAACATGACACGCATGTAGTCGCGAGCTGCTTTTTCAGTAACGGGGGCCTGGCGCATCCGCTCGGTGATGGCGGTGAACTCACCAGCGGGAAAGACGTAGAGGCAACGTTCCTGTCCTTTAGTGATAACTAACCCCGAGGCGAGTTCGTCACGGAAGCGAGCTGGCAGGATGATTCTACCCTTTTCATCCAATTTAGGTTCATGAGTACCTAGGAACACGCTCCACCTCCCCCCGAAGTAACGCTTAGTTCACCACTTTACTCCATTTTTCCCCACTTTCAACCATCTAGAGCCACTTATTTCCCCGTGGTCGCCCGTTTCCCCCACTTTGAGAGCAGGTTTCTGATGGGGCGATTGTGGGCATAAAAAAACCACCCCGAAGGGTGGTTGCGAAATGAAGAGTGCGGTTAGTTCTCGAAGTTACGGCGATCCCAACGTTGCTCCATGCGATCAGTCCATGGCGCCTTCTTGGGCTTGGGGCTCTTATTGCTCGAGCGAGCGCCGCCAAGAGATCCGCCTAGATTGGAGATCACGAATACCACGCCCGTGAGGGCTACAAGGAAACCAAGAAGTGAAACGGGGATGAGTTGAGCGATTAATCCGCCGAGCAAAATCGCCATTCCCGCCAAGAGCAAGAGCCCACCTTGAAGAACACGGCCGCCCTGCTTGGTGCGGACTTTTCCGGTCATCGTTGAAACTAGGCGTGGATCATCGGCCTCGAGGGCAGCTTCCATCTCCGCCAGAAGGCGACGTTCGTGATCAGATAACGCCATACCTGAAAGAATAGGGCAGGCATGGGGCTAGCGAAAGTCCAACGCCCCCAACTGGCTCATTTGCGGGTTAATTCCGTGCTAAATCTCAGGTTAACCCGCCTTTTGCCTTACTCGCCCTCAGATTCGGGCAGTGATGTGCGAACCAATCGAGCCGGGCGGACGCTGGTCTGACCAAATTTGGCTTTGGCGGCATCCACAGCCGCCTCGGCTTGGCGCCAACCCTTGTCTCGCTCCCCCAGCATCATCTGTTCTGGCGCGCTCTCGCCTCCGACCAGCCCCTCCAGGCTGACACCCACCAATCGCAATCTCGCTCGATCGAGTTTGAGAGCCTCATATAACTTCTTAACAATGTCATAACACTCCTGCGTGCCATCTAATGGCAGCGAAAGCGTCTTAGACCTATTTATTGTGCGGAAATCTGCGAATCTGACTTTTATTGAAATCGTTTTTGCATGAAGTTCTCGAGCTCGAAGTCTGGAGGTGGCCTTCTCGGTTAATCGCAAAAATTCACGCAAAATAATTTCGGGGTCATCAATATCGGTAGCAAATGTTTCAGCGGCGCTAATACTTTTATCGGGCTCATCTGGTGACACATCTCGATAGTCGCGCCCCCACGCTAATTCATAAAGCGATACACCAGTTGCTTCACCTAAAGCGCGAATCAAAGTTGCCCGAGGTGTATGGGCGATGTCGGCGACCGTTCGCAAACCTAATCGTAAAAGTTCCTCGTTAGTTTTGGGACCGACTCCCCAGACGTCAGAGACCGGTAGTGGATGAAGAAATTCCAATACTCGATCCGGCGCAATTTCCAGCATGCCATTGGGCTTGCAATGCCCTGAGGCTAATTTGGCAATGAATTTAGTGCTGGCGATTCCGACCGAACAAGTGATGCCTTCTTCTTTTTCCACTCGCGCACGAATCATGACACCTATCTCGCGGCCAGTGCCTAACAATCGTTTTGCACCGGTGACATCGAGAAATGCTTCGTCAAGTGAGATGGGTTCGACCAGTGGCGTCACGGAATGAAATATCTCCATGATGTGACCAGAGACTTCGCTGTAGCGGTGATGATCAGGAACAACAAATGTCGCTTGCGGTGCCATGCGCCGAGCCTTGGATACTGGCATGGCAGCGCGTATTCCAAATTTTCTAGCTTGATAATTGGCCGACAACACGACACCGCGCGCGCCAGCGCCGACTACGACAGGCTTGCCTCGCAGGGATGGGTCATCGCGTTCGGCAACCGATGCATAGAAGGCATCCATATCGACATGCAGGATCGTGGCATGTTCAGGTTTCTCAGCCACTGAGGGGTTCACAAACTCGAAGGCTACGCCACTTTTCATGCTCGGTGGCTAGTTCCCACGCGCCAGTTGCGCGCAAAGAGATACCTCGTGGCCCAGTACGACGCACTTCCCCACGCACCAAGAAGAGCCAAGATCGATAGAGCAAATCCGCGCAGCTATTTTGAACATCTTCAAAGAAGGTCGCATCATTGCAACCATAACCATCATCGAGCGTTAAAAACATAACGCGCCGACCGGAACGAACTGGTGGGGTTTGCAGCGCGACTTTAACCCCGGCAACTAACACCGATGCTCCAGCTCGTTGATGAATAAGTTCAGAAGATCGGATAGCGCCAATCTCATTGAGGAATTCGCCATAGAACTCCATCATGTGGCTAGAGATATCCATACCCATGACATCTATTTCATGACGTACGCGTTCGCTGGCGGTGAGATCTGGTAGACCGCTGGCTGAAAGTGCGGGTGGCAACAAACCTAAAGCCATCTGGCCATTTCCTAAATTCTTGCGGCTGCCGGTTAGGCGATCGAGATCTTGCAAGTGCAGCAAGAGGTCGCGACGATTAATAGCACCAGCGGCGCCAGGATTTCCTAAGTGATGCACAGTATCGAAGGCGCCGACAACAATCAGCGATTCGGTAACAGGTCTGCTGGCGCCCGAGCGACGGACAAAATCAGAGAGATCTTGGTACGGGCGGCCAGCAAGGATGGTGGAGATCTCTTCATCGCTGATGCCATTGAGATCCGACAGTGCCATACGAATGGCATACCCACGCGCATCGGGAAGTGAAAGCGCTGCACCGGTGCTGGGTAGATCGGGCGCTTGATAAGGCGCGCGTGTTATGGCATCAGTGCGTTCGACGCGATAACTGCGATCGGAGATATTGATATCAACTGGGGCAAGGGCAATCCCCCATTGCCTGGCTTCATCCAATATCAACCTGCGTGGATACATGCCGGGATCATGGGTAAGAGCGCCGGCAATAAAGGCAGCGGTGTGATGGGTTTTGAGCCATGCTGATTGATAGGTCGGCAAGGCGAAAGCGGCGGCATGCGCTTTACAAAAACCAAAAGAGGCAAAGGCGCGCAGGACTTCCCAGACTTCATTGACGACTGAATATTCGTAACCGCGGGATAGGGCTGCGGGATAGAACCAATCGCAGACCGCTTGCTGGCCATCGATGGTGCCGAGGTCGCGCCTTTTCTCATCGGCTTCGGCCAAAGTAATGCCACTCATAATCGCAATAATGCGAATAACTTGTTCGTGGAAAACCACAACGCCTTCGGTCTCGGCCAAGACAGGTTCGAGGTCGAGGTGGATCGATGATCGCTTGCGCAAACCTTGTCTGGAGTTAAGAAAGGGCGTGATCATGTCGCTCTTGACTGGGCCGGGACGAAAGAGCGAGATATCAATAATAAGATCGCCGAAAGAGTTGGGGGCAAGTTTGCCAACGAGTTCGCGCTGGCCCGGACTTTCGACTTGAAAGATTCCTAACGTGCGCGTCGATTTAATGAGATCGAAAGTTTTCTTATCATCGAGCGGAATCTCATCGATATTTACTTGGTCACCATCAACGCGAGCAATCTCAGAGAGTGCATAGGAAATCGCCGATTGCATGCGCACACCCAAGATATCGAGCTTGAGCAAACCAATGGCTTCGACATCATCTTTATCAAAGGCCACCATGGGATAACCACTGGCGTTGCGCAGAATCGGTGCATGATCCAATAACCCAATATCAGAGAGCGCAACTGCACAAGGATGCATAGAGAGATGGCGTGGCAGACCATCTAACCGTCCTGCAAGTTCGATGGCGGTCTTCATTAACGGAGTAGTGAGATTGAGGCTGCGGAGTTCGGGCAGATTCTCTAGCGCTTTAGAGATATTGCGCGCGCGAATATGTGGCAAAGCTTTGGCAATGGCATCGATCTCGATAGGCGGTATCCCCAGGGCTGCTCCGACATCGCGAATGGCATGGCGCGCGCGATAGGTCTCGACCATGGCCACCGTGGCGCACCGCGATTGATTATTAGGTTTGGACCAATCGGGGTCGGCGTACCGGTTAAAAACCGCATCGTAAATTTCTAGTCGCCGAGCAGATTCGACATCAATATCAATATCGGGAAGTTCGTGGCGCAAGGTAGAACAGAAGCGCTCCATTAATAAGCCATACGCCATGGGCTCAACGCCAGAAATACCTAAGAGATAACAAATGAGAGAGCCGGCGCCGCTGCCTCGAGCCGAGACGCGGATATCTAAATCGCGTGCCATAGTGGTGACATCGGCAACGGCTAGAAAGTAAGACTCGTATCCCAGCGTACGAACGGTGGCGAGTTCATCTTCTAGACGTTCAGCAGCCTGAACAGAGAGAGCGCCGGTGTAGCGGCGCTGCAGCCCACTTTCACAGCGATCGCGCAAGAGTTGAATAAGTTCGGGGCGATCTTTTGCACCCACCATTGCAGGCTCGGGTAAGTGGATCTCACCGATACCAATATCGCGGCGTACCGAAAGAACGGCGCGCTGACCCCATTGTTCGGTCGTTGCTAAGAGAGTGCGACCATTGCGTTCGCCCGCAGCGCGAGCAACTTCATCGGCGATGCGCTGCATCGATGGGCTATCTTTAAAATATCCCTCGCTATTGCGCCGTTCGGTGTGGCGATGATGCAGCGGAACTAAGTTGCGAGTGGCATCTAAGACATCGGCAACAGGACCGTCGCTGCGATCGAGCATGCGCGCAGCGTTAGTGAGAAGCGCAGGTAGACCATGATCGCGCGCAAAGCCCAGCATGCGCGCAGCTAAAGGTGTGGAGAGTGGACCATCGCCACGAACTTGATGGGAAACAATTTCTAGAGCTTGATCGGCAAAGAGTTCGCGAGCCGAGTTATAGATAGAGAGCGCTTCATCAGTACGCCGATGTGCGAGCGCATTTGCCAATTGGGAATCTGGCCCATGCAGAACTAATACCTTGCTGGCATGTTCGGCGAAACGTTGCAGAAGCGGAAAGGTGAGAATATTTTCTTCGCCCAAATTAATTCCCGAAAGCAATCGATACAACGATGCCAAATGTCCGGACTGCGCCAAGAGCGTGACTCGATATTTTTTATGGAGAAAACTGAGATTGACCCCCAAGATGGGATTGATGCCGTGGGCTTCGCAACTTTGGGCAAAGCGGATCGCCCCAGCCATACCGTCGCGATCGGTCAGCGCTAGGGAGTGCATGCCGAATTCGGCAGCGCGTTGGACTAG
>CANBRH010000007.1 GCA_947371865.1 Actinomycetota bacterium | reverse complement strand
CCGGAATCGCATTCAACCAAGAAGAACTAGAACTTATCGCAGGAGCTGGCCTTCGGCACAGCCCGACCACTGAAGTGCTCTTAGAGGAATCCATAATTGGTTGGAAAGAGTTCGAACTTGAAGTCATGCGCGACCACAAGGACAACGTGGTCATAGTGTGCAGTATCGAAAATGTCGACCCTATGGGTGTCCATACAGGAGATTCCATCACTGTCGCGCCAGCTCTAACATTGACCGATGTTGAATTTCAAAATTTGCGTAATCTCTCCATAGAAATCATCCGCGAGGTAGGAGTTGCGACTGGTGGTTGCAATATCCAATTCGCAGTGAACCCTCAGGATGGAAGAATAATTGTCATCGAGATGAATCCACGAGTTTCGCGTTCTTCCGCTCTGGCATCTAAGGCAACGGGTTTTCCCATCGCCAAGATCGCCACGAAATTAGCTATTGGATATTCGTTAGACGAGATTGAAAATGACATTACCAAGTCCACTCCGGCTTCTTTCGAGCCAACCTTGGATTACATCGTGGTGAAGGTGCCACGGTTTGCCTTCGAAAAGTTTCCTGAAGCTGATCCGCGCTTGACCACAACAATGAAGAGCGTTGGTGAAGCTATGGCAATCGGACGAAGTTTTGCCGAGAGTTTGCAGAAGGCGTTGCGATCGGTCGAAAAGAAGGGGACATCTTTCTCTTGGGACCTAGATGGACTCGACAAGGACCTCTTGATGGAATCGATTTCTACTCCAACTGAGTTCCGACTCCAGCAAGTTCAAAAAGTATTGGCAATGGGCGCATCGCTTGCTGAAGTGCATGCTGCGACCAAGATTGACCCATGGTTTCTCGAGCAGATAGATGCGATAAATAGCCTGGCAGCGGAGATAAAGCGCGCTGGGGATGTAAACCCGGAACTGATGCGCAAGGCGAAATCCCATGGATTCTCTGATGCTCAGATTTCTGGCCTTACCCATTCTTCTGAGTCGGAAATACGTTCCAATCGTCACCGCATGGGGATACGTCCGGTATTCAAGACTGTCGATACCTGCGCTGCGGAATTCGAGTCACACACTCCGTACCACTACTCAAGTTACGACATGGAAACTGAAGTAATTCCACGTACCAAACCAGCAGTTATTATTTTAGGAAGTGGCCCCAACCGAATCGGTCAAGGAGTTGAATTTGATTATTCCTGCGTTCATGCCGCCTATGCTTTAAAAGCGGCTGGTTATGAAACGATTATGGTCAACTGCAATCCCGAGACGGTGTCAACTGACTATGACACATCAGATCGCCTTTACTTTGAACCATTGACTTTAGAAGATGTACTTGAAATTATCGATGCCGAAAGTGCAGCCGGGCCAATTGTGGGAGTTATCGCTCAACTTGGTGGGCAGACTCCACTCGGCCTTGCCCGTGGGCTCATGGAAAATGGAGTCACAATTCTTGGCACAAGTCCAGATTCCATCGATTTAGCTGAAGAACGTGGGGCCTTCGGTGAGATCTTGCGAATAAACGATCTGTTGGCACCAAAATTCGGCATGGCCTACTCGTATGCCGAATCTTTAGAAATCGCACATGATTTGAGTTATCCAGTTCTTGTCCGTCCCTCCTTTGTGCTGGGCGGCCGCGGTATGGAGATTGTCTACGACGATGAATCCCTGGAAGGTTTTATTGCTCGAGCGACTGAAATTACTCCCAACCACCCCGTGTTAATTGATCGTTTTCTCGATGATGCGATCGAGATCGATGTCGATGCGCTCTTTGACGGACACGACCTCTTTCTTGCTGGCGTCATGGAGCATATCGAAGAGGCTGGAGTTCACTCCGGGGATTCGGCATGCGTAATTCCAAGTATGAGTCTTTCTCAAGAGAAGTTACTCGAAATTAGATTGGCAACTGAGAAAATTGCTCGAGGAGTCGGAGTCCGTGGATTGCTCAATATCCAATTCGCCATCGCCAAGAACGAAGATGGCGCCGAACTGCTCTATGTACTCGAAGCCAACCCGCGAGCATCACGTACAGTTCCGTTCGTCTCCAAGGCAACTGGAAACCCACTTGCGAAGGCCGCAGCCTTAATATCTACCGGAGTATCGATTGCCGAGTTACGCACCATGAAGTTACTGCCAGTTTCTGGCGACGGTATCGCCCATGGTATTTCTGTTAAAGAGGCGGTCCTACCTTGGAATCGATTCCGCCGTACCGATGGCATGGGTGTTGATTCAGTTCTGGGACCGGAAATGCGTTCAACTGGCGAAGTTATGGGTATTTCACACACCTTTGGTGAGGCATATGCCAAGAGCCAAGCCGCAGCATTCGGTGCTCTTCCAAAATCCGGGTCGGTTTTTCTCTCATTATCCAATCGGGACAAGGAGGCGGCGCTCGAACCTGCTCGTCAACTGCAATCTTTAGGATTCACGTTATATACAACCGCCGGAACACACGATTTTCTCATCACGCACGGTATCCCTTCTTCACAAGTGCGCAAGCATTCTGAGGGCTCGGGGTTCTCCCGCACCGCTGTGGAAATCATTAATGATGGTTCAGTTGATCTCGTCATAAATACCCCACTTGGTCGTGGTACACGTCAGGATGGTTGGTTGATTCGCACCGCTGCAATTCAACGTTCGATTCCATGTATCACCACCATTGCAGGTTTTAAGGCCGCTGTTGCCGGAATTGCAGAACTGCAAACCCACGATTACTCGATTGAATCTATCCAAGAGTGGTTACAAGAATGATCAATCGCTTTGCTGCAACAGTTGCCGCCGAAATTATCAGCAACAAGAAGGTCGGCGCTTATCATCACATCGTCTTTGAGGTGGGAGAGATTGCTGCCCAGGCCAGACCGGGCAATTTCGTCGCCATCTCAGTCGGCGGCGAGAACAGTTCGATGGTGCTGCGTAGAGCATTTGCCATCCATCGCTCCATGGACCGCGGTGCCAGTGGAGGCGTGGTTGAACTTGTTGTGGCCCCGCATGGCGGCGGCAGTAAATGGCTGACGGGCTTGCCGGTTCACTCCAAAGTTTCACTCACTGGTCCACTCGGTACTTCTTTTGGAATTCCCACAGAGCCGGTTCGTGCGCTCTTAGTGGGCGGTGGTTATGGATCCGCGCCACTTTTTGGGTTGGCCGAAGTTCTGAAATCTCGAGGATGCAGGGTAGATATGGTGCTTGGAGCATCCAGCGCCGGGAAGATTTATGCGCCAATAGAAGGCAAACGTGCGGTTAGTTCGCTAACAATCACTACAGATGATGGCAGCGCAGGCTTTCATGGCAAGGTAAGTGATTTCCTACCAAGAATTATTGAAGAAAACCAGATTGAGATCATCTACTCATGTGGTCCCATGGGCATGTTGGAGGCGATTTCGCAGATAGCCGATGCCCACAATTTGGTTCATCAATGTGCCGTCGAGGAGTCAATGGCTTGTGGCATAGGGGTGTGCATGACGTGCGTGCTTCCTATGCGAGGAGATGACGGCGTCGTGCGGATGGAACGCTCGTGTATCAAAGGTCCCGTTGTCGATGGTGAGAGCGTCATCTGGAATACCAAAGGCAGCATCCCTGAAGGGACATGGGGGAGATGATGAACTTTGATTTCAGCACTTCGCTTGCTCACGCGGCATTCAAGAATCCGATTTTTACAGCAAGTGGGTGCGCCGGTTCCGGTAAGGAACTCGCGCAATTCTTTCCTCTGCACGAATTAGGTGCCATAGTCACCAAGTCGATCATGCTCAAACCTCGATCTGGACGGGCTACCCCACGAATGGCAGAGACTCCCAGTGGCATGCTCAATTCGATCGGACTACAAGGTCCAGGCATCGATATATTTCTGGAGAAAGATATTCCCTGGCTCCTCGACCAAGGAGCCAATATTATCGTGAGCATTGCCGGTGAAACCGTTGAAGATTATGCCATTCTCGCGCAACGTTTGCGCGGTGTCCCAGGCATCAGCGCACTCGAGGTAAATATTTCTTGTCCCAATGTTGAAAACCGTGGTCAAGTATTTTCATGCGACCCAATAACTGCGCAAGCTGCTATCTCCGCGGTAAAACATAATATCGATTCTCAGATCCCGATTATTGCGAAACTTTCACCAGACGTGACGGATATTGCGGCTATCGCCGAAGTTTGCCGTACAGCAGGTGCCGACGCTTTTGCTCTCATTAATACCTTGCTGGGGATGGTCATTGACATCAACACCATGCGACCGAAATTGGCCGGAAAGACAGGCGGTTTATCTGGTCCAGCGATTAGGCCGGTTGCCGTGCGAGCTATCTATCAAGTTCGTTCTCGAATTCCTGATGCAGTCATTTTGGGAATGGGTGGAGTAACCCATGGTCGCGATGCGCTGGAACTCGTGTTGGCTGGCGCTTCGGGTATTTCCATAGGTACTGCGACATTCGGTAATCCAAATGCGGCCATCACTATCAAAAATGAGTTAGAGGCATTGTTAATCGAACGTGGTTTCACCACCTTTACCGAGGCGGTTGGCTATGCACATAGAGAAGAGAACTAGATGACTTCACCTATTATTTTGGCCCTTGATACTGACGATCTAGATATTGCCAAGTCTTGGATTGAATCTACACGGGATGCCGTTGGTGTCTACAAGATAGGTTTAGAATTTTTTCTTAAGTTTGGCCGCGAAGGTATTGCCTCACTTCGTGCGGCCGGCGATTTTCAGATGTTCCTTGATCTAAAACTCCACGACATTCCCAACACCGTTGCCGGAGCAACCGCTTCGGTTGCGGATTTAGCGCCGAAATTTCTTACTGTCCATGCCAGTGGCGGCCGAAAGATGATTTCAGCGGCGGCTTTATCGGCTCCGGATATATCAATAACCGCGGTGACCATTCTGACTTCACTCTCCGACGTTGATCTTCGCGATGTAGGTTTCGCGGGAAGTAACGTCGAGAGTGCAGTTCGTCTAGCCAAACTTGCAGTCGAATCAGGCGCGCGTTCGATTGTTTGTTCACCGTTGGAAGTAGCTGCCATTCGAGCCCAAGTTCCGCCGCAGATCTTGTTGATTACTCCAGGAGTGCGACCGGCTGAAAGTTCTGCAGATGACCAAATGCGCACCATGACGCCGATGGAAGCCATTAACGCAGGTGCCAACTTCCTAGTCATCGGCCGGCCCATCACTTCACATTGGTCGATTTCGGGAGCAGCTATGCGTGAAGCCGCTCTGCGAATCCTCGAGCCTCTCGAGCTGAGGTAGCGCTAGTTCCAGATGAATACCAAGACACCGCCCAGGCTCTCTGCTGAGGAGCAAGGGAGAGCACGAACGGCAGCCAGCGCAGCGCGTCGAGCGCGAGCTGAACTCAAGAGTGAACTTGCACAAGGAAAAGTTTCCTTCTTCACCGCCCTATGGGACCCTAGACCAGCTATTCAACGAATGAAGGTTACAGAACTCCTAAAGGGCGTCCCTGGTGTAGGGCAGGTGCGCGCTGCTGCCATCATGGAGCGAGCCGGAATTTCAGATAGCCGTAGAATTGGCGGACTGGGAAAGCACCAGTTGGCTGCTCTTCGAAAGGAACTCTCTTTGAGCAAGATTGATTCGCCCAAAGGCGCTCTTATAGTCATGTCCGGACCGGGCGGAGTCGGAAAGAGCACGATTACTGCCGCCTTGCGCCACGACCCACGATTCTGGGTCAGTATTTCAGCCACAACCCGAGCCCCTCGCCACAACGAGAAGGACGGCGTGGATTACTTCTTCCTCACAGAAGAGAACTTTGATCGGATGGTGGCCGCAGGGGAGTTCTTAGAGTGGGCTACCTTCGCAGGTGCGCGATACGGGACGCCCAAGGCGCCTATCGACACGTGGCGCGATCTAGGAAAGCATGTTTTGCTGGAGATTGAGATTGAAGGCGCCAGACAGGTCCGCCAGGCTGACCCCTCGGCGCTGATGGTCTTTATTTCGCCGCCCTCCTGGGAGGAATTGGCCGCCAGGCTCCAACTTCGCGGTACTGACACGCTCGAACGCCAAGCGGCACGGTTGGCGCTAGCGGAGGCAGAATTGGCGGCGGCCTCAGAATTTGAGCACAACTTGGTAAATCACCAAGTCGAGCAGGTTCTCGAGCAACTGGTATCCTTGGCGACTGCTCGTTGATCGAGGAGCACATCATCGCAACTTTGATTTTGCCCGAACACGCCTGACCGATTCTTACCAATAAAGAGGAGCCTTTTCGATGACAACCATGGATGGCATAACGAATCCACCGATCGATGAACTCTTGGATAAGGCTGGCTCCAAGTACAGCCTCGTGCTTTACGCGGCAAAGCGTGCCCGTCAGATTAATGCCTATTACTCCCAATTGGGTGAGGGGCTCTTGGAATATGTCGGACCTTTGGTCGACACTTATGTTCATGAGAAGCCACTTTCGATCGCACTTCGCGAAATTAATGAAGGTTTACTCACTATTGAAAATCTGGAACCTAAGGCTCCAGAGGTCGCTTAACACTCAAGCCCCTCGAGAACTGACTTGATGCAGTCCTATCAGCGCGGCCGAGAGATCGTTCTCGGAGTCGGTGCTGGGATCGCTGCCTATAAATCGTGCGATCTCTTACGTCGTCTCAAGGATCGAGGGTTTCTGGTTACCGTCATTCCCACCAGTGCCAGCCTGCATTTCATTGGTGTTGCTACCTGGGAAGCACTTTCAGGAAGACCGGTTGAAACTGAGTTATGGAATAACGTCCATAAAGTTCCTCACATTGCAACCGCTTCGCGTTGCGATGTGATTGTCATTGCTCCCACAACTGCAGATTTGCTGGCCCGTCTGGCCTCTGGCAGAGCCGATGACTATCTCACTAATGTATTTATTTCTTCTGACGCGCCGAAGATTCTTGTACCGGCTATGCACCCTCAGATGTGGCTCAATCCTGCAACACAAGCCAATGTAGCCACTCTGCGGCAACGAGGTGTGATTGTTGTTGAGCCTGACGTTGGTCGCCTTACTGGCGAAGACTCAGGAATTGGACGATTCCCAGAGAGCGAACGGATCATCAGAGAAGTTCAAGAAGCGTTGCACGTTAATGCAGATTTATTAGGTCGAAATATTTTGATCACCGCAGGCGGAACCCGCGAACGCATTGATCCCGTGCGATATATCGGAAACAGGTCATCCGGGCTGCAAGGGTATGCCCTTGCTTGGGAAGCGGTTCGCCGCGGAGCAAAGGTCAAAGTCATTAGCGCCAATGTCACGCTTCCAGATATAGAAGGCGTTGAAACCTTTCCGGTAGAGAGCGCCGAAGAAATGCAAAAATTGATTCTCCAGTTTAGCCCAGAAGAAGATGCGATCATTATGAGTGCAGCAGTCGCTGATGTCAGACCGGTTAGCCATTCTGCAGAGAAGATCTCTAAAGAACATTTCACTGAAATAGCTCTTACTCGCAATCCTGACTTACTGCGGGGGATAGTAGAAGCAAAATCGGCGCGGCAAGTCATTGTTGGATTCGCTGCCGAGACGGGGATTGATATTGAGAAAAAGGGACGAGCCAAACTAGTTGCGAAGGGCGTCGACATCCTTTATGTGAATGACGTATCGGGTGGGGCAATATTCGGCGAAGAATATACCGAAGGATCGCTCCTCATCGATGACGGCAGATCCATTGAAGTAATCCATGAATTGAAGGAAACGCTGGCCACCAAACTTCTCGATGAAGTTGCACTTAAGTTAGGTTACGTCAATGAGTAAACGCCTCTTTACCTCCGAATCAGTGACTGAAGGCCATCCCGACAAAATGGCTGATCAAATATCTGATGCAATTCTCGACTCCTTGCTCAGTCAGGATTTGGCCAGTCGAGTTGCAGTTGAAACTTTGATCACCACGGGACAGGTCCATGTTGCTGGCGAAGTCACGACAAATGGTTATGCCGATGTGATGAGCATTGTTCGAGACACGGTGTTACGCATCGGGTATAACTCTTCTGAGAAGGGCTTTGACGGAAATTCATGTGGAGTTTCTCTCTCGATCGGCCAACAATCTCAAGACATCGCTCAAGGAATCGACGCTGCCTTTGAAAGTCGCGTCTCTTCCTCTCATGATCCGTTAGATCTGCAAGGGGCTGGCGATCAAGGTTTGATGTTTGGTTATGCCTGTGATGACACCGCAGAGCTCATGCCACTGCCTATCTCTGTGGCACACAGACTCTCTCAACAATTGGCGATCGTTCGAAAAAACGAATCAATCCCATATCTACGCCCAGACGGCAAGACCCAGGTCACCATTGAATATCAAAACGGCAAAGCGATTGCACTCAATACAGTAGTTATCTCATCTCAGCACTCACCTGACGTTGATCTCGATTCACACCTGACTCCCGATATCCTCAATTTAGTAATTAATCCCGTCATTGCAGAGTTGAATATTGATATCTCCCAAGTTCGAACTCTGATTAATCCAACTGGGCGTTTTGTCATCGGTGGACCCATGGGAGATGCCGGCTTAACGGGGCGAAAGATTATTGTTGATACTTACGGTGGCATGGCCCGACACGGTGGCGGAGCCTTCTCGGGAAAGGACCCTTCTAAAGTTGATCGTTCCGCCGCCTACGCAATGCGCTGGGTTGCCAAAAATGTTGTCGCCAGCGGATTAGCAAGTCGTTGTGAAGTTCAAGTGGCGTATGCCATCGGCAAAGCCCAACCTGTAGGACTTTTCGTAGAAACTTTTGGCACCGAACGGGTCCCAGTCGATCAGATTTCTGAAGCTATAAATAATGTTTTTGACCTGCGCCCAGCGGCGATTATTCGTGACTTGGATCTTCTGCGGCCCATTTATTCCTTAACAGCAAGTTATGGGCATTTTGGCCGAGAATTGCCAGAGTTCACCTGGGAACGCACCGACCGAGCCCAATCGCTCCAACAAGCCGTTAAAGGCTAATTACTCGTGGCGCAGGTAAAGCCACTCCGGTTAAAAAGTCAGAAAAGCAAGCAAAAACCGGGGATCGCCACACAGAATGCAATTGCCCAAGTTTTGGTCTCCAGCTCTATTTTTCATTTAGATGGAACATATGATTATCTAGTCGCAGAGACTGATTCAGAGAGTGCAGTAGCTGGAACATTGGTAAAGGTCGATTTCTCCGGACGTGAGATGCAGGGCTACATCGTCGGCAGAAAAGAGTTTAATCCTGCGACAGACTCGCTCTCTAAACTCAAATTCATTGAAGGTGTGATTTCATCGATTCCGATATTGACGCCTGAGCTCATGTCCTTACTGAACGACGTGGCGCTCCGTTATGGCTCATCAGTTCTCGAACTCCTTCCATCGGCACTTCCAGACCGGAGTGCTACGGGTGAACGTGATTTTGCCGCACAAAGAATCAACCCGATTTCAACTATAAGTGAATCCACATCATCGAAGTCATTGCCAGAACTTTTCTCCGTTACTGAGCATCTGCTGCTCAGTAACGGAGAACGTCTCAAGATATCGTTGCAGCTGGGTGTTGGATTCAATGTTTACTCCGCGGTAGCTGAATTGGTTCGCTTGCGTGTCAAGCGCTCTCATATTCTCGTTGTCGTTCCAGATCAAAAGGACGTCGAGCTCTTGTCTCAAGTAATTGAATGTGTGTCCGGGGAAGTTCCACTTCAATTAGGTACTCATCAAAGCAAGAGTCAGAGGTACATCAATTTTCTGCTCGCGAATTTGGAGACTCCGCACATAGTTCTAGGCACGCGGAGCGCGGTATTTACAAATCTGCCAGCGCATTCGACTATCGTCATTTTGGATGATCTGGATGAATCGATGTACGACAAGCGTGCTCCTGGTTGGAATGTACGCGACGTTGCTCTACTTCGATCTTCCGAGCATTCGTTGGTTTTCGTTAGCCACTTTCCGTCGCTGGAAATTGCTCGATTAGCCGATATGGGGTGGCTGCAAGTGATTTCCCCCCAACGTCGTAAACGTTTTAAGGTGAATTGTGACGGTGGTCGTCGAAGCTTTCAGCAGACAATTCATGACGGATTACGCACTGGTTCGGTGCTTGTTACAACTTCAAGCCCTGGATATATCACGGGTTTTCTCTGCCAAAAGTGTCGCAATGCCGCCCTCTGTACCTGCGGTGGCAAATTGATCATCGGCGGTGCTCACGATTCGCCCTCTTGCTCGTTGTGTTCCAAAACCCATTTGGATTGGAAATGTTCATGGTGTGGTGAATCTAGAATCCGAATGTTGGGCCGAGGAGTGGGCCGTCTAGCCCACGAGCTGGGCAAAGCTTTTCCTGGCGTTCAAGTAATCGCATCAAGTTCTTCACGACGTGTCGACAGAAAACCAGAAGGCAAAGTTTTGGTTATCTCGACATTAGGGTGCGAGCCCGAAGGGCAATACGCGGCTGCGGTATTACTCGATGGAGAAATTAATTTCAATAGAGTCGATCTCAGGTCAGATGAGATGGCGCTCTCGCGTTGGTTGCGAGCGGCTAGCCTGGTCACGGATGAGGGCGAAATCTTTCTTTCGTTAGAATCCACCCACCCAGTGGTTCAAGCCTTCACCTCGCGAAACTTCGACAGCTATTTAAATAGGAGCCTTACCCAACGCCGCGAGGTTCGATTACCCCCTTTCTTTAGAATGGCAACTATTCAAGGGGAAGTGTCGGAAATATCCAAGGTATTTCAATTTCTGAAAGTCGATGGCCGCTTTGAGCTTCTTGGGCCAGTTCCACAGGATGGAACGATTTCAAAACTTATTGTGCGGGTTGATGTTGCCCAAGGGCAGAATCTTGCCGATTTCTTACTCGATTTTCGCCGTTTAAGGAGTATCAAGGGTTTAACACCGCTGACTGTACGTATCGACCCCTACGCGATTTAAGTCCCGCCTGACCCCCCTTAGAATTACGCCATGGCCATTCAACCTATCCGTTTCTTTGGTGATCCGGTATTGACTACTCCTGCCTCCCTGGTTGAGAGCTACGACAAGGAATTACGGAACTTGGTCGAGGATTTGATCGAAACAATGCACGAAGCTCCCGGTGCTGGTTTAGCCGCTCCACAGATTGGAGTCTCGCTTCGAGTCTTTGTTTGGGATATCGATGATCAGGTTGGGCACCTTATTAATCCGGTTCTTGACCTGACTGAGGAAATGCAGGAAGGGGACGAAGGTTGCCTCTCTTTCCCGGGCATGCTTTACGAGACTCCGCGAGCCATGGGCACCGTTGCCAAAGGCTTCAATATGTATGGCGAGCCGGTCACCATTGAGGGTACTGAACTTTTGGCCCGATGCTTACAGCACGAAAACGACCATCTCGACGGGGTGCTCTTTATCGACCGATTGAGTAAATCGGATCGCAAAAAAGCGATGAAAGAAATCAGGAATTCCGAATGGTTTGGATTGGCAGAAGAATCAGGGACCGTCCCGCGTTTAAAAATCTCTCCTCATGACACCATGGGATTAGGGCTATAACCCACAGTGAACATTTCCGTTGCTTCTTCCTCGCTTGTAAGCGTGCCTGTTATAAATGCACTGCTGAAATCTGAGCATAAATTGGTTTCGGTCATTTCAAATCCAGACCGTAAAGCAGGACGCGGTCAACTGATGGTGGCCAACGAACTCGCACAATGGGCTAGCGACAATAATCTGCCATTGGCAAAGCCGGCTGACAATTCTGAACTCAATAAGCACCTCCTGGCAGCGCAACCACAACTCGTAGTGACAGTCGCGTACGGCAAGTTGATTCCAGTCGAACTCCTTCACGGACCGCGGTTTGGATGGCTAAATGTCCACTTTTCGCTTTTGCCGAAATATCGTGGTGCCGCACCCGTTCAATGGGCGATCTGGAATGGCGAAGAGGAAACCGGAATTACGATTTTTAAATTGGATAAAGGGATGGACACTGGTCCGATTTATCTCAAGGTAGCATCGCCGCTCGGAGAGACCGAAACCACTCACCAAGTTTTGGACAGGTTGAGTCAGGATTCAGGTATGCACGTCTTAGAAGTTATCGGGCAAATTTCGAAGGCGGTGCGCCCGACTGCTCAGCCACTCTCGGGAGCCACTCTTGCTCCAAAGATTTCCAAGGAGATGGGATCAGTCGACTGGAAGAGATTTGCCATAGAAATTTTGCGCCAATACCGAGCCATCGGCGAAAAACCCGGAACGTTTACCAATTTCCGAGGCGAGCGTCTCTTGCTCCACGGCATGTCAATCACTTCCGATCCATTGACCAGCACCCTTACTGGCTCGTTACTGATCACTGATACTGCAATCCATGTTCGATGTGCCGATAGCTGGATAAAGGTTGACGAAGTTACGCCTGCGGGAAAGAAGCGGATGAAGGCTGAAGAATTCATACGCGGAGCCAGAATTAGCTCTGATGAACGATTCGAATAAATCTTCAAAGGCCAGAAATGGCGCTGGCAAGGATAACTTTCGCAAACCCAAACCAGATGCTGCACGTCTGCTAGTTTTCGAGCTTTTGGCTGAAGTAAATCAAAATGGCGCATATGCAAACATTCTCTTGCCGCAGTTATTGGGCAGTTCGGACCTTGAAGTTCGAGATAAAGCCTTTGTCACTGAGCTTTCGTACGGAACACTTCGCATGCTCGGAAAATACGACTACGCCATTCAGGCGCATATCGATCGACCATTCTCTGAAATCGAACCACGCATCATCGACCTTTTACGAATGGGCGCGCATCAAATCTTTCATATGCGAACTCCGGTTCATGCAGCAGTCGGCGCAACCGTTGAAGTTGCGCGTAAAGTTGTCGGGGAGTCTAAAGCCTCGTACGTAAATGCCCTTCTTCGCGCATTAACCCGCGACCTCGATATTTTTGAAAAACTGGAGGCGGATAAATCGGTCGATCCGCTCTTCAAAATGTCAATTCTCTATTCTCATCCCGAATGGATAATTCAAAGCTACTTTGATTCTTTGAAAGATTGGGGTTCTGTCGTAGAGCTCTTGGAATTCAACAATTTGGCCCCCGCTCCGCACCTAGTTGCTTGGCGAGGCAAATCAACCAGAGAGCAACTGCTGGAGACTGGGGGAGAGATTCTTGAATATTCACGATACGGAATCATTTCCACCACTCAACCGAATGATTACCCGGAAATTCGTGGACGAAGTGCCGGCGTTCAGGATTTCGGTTCACAGCTCGTTTCGGAAATATTTTATGATACGCACGAGCCAGAGAGAGCTCAGTCATGGCTAGATCTGTGTGCCGGCCCTGGGGGCAAAGCAGCTTGGCTCTTCAACTCTCTTGCAACTGATGATTCGTTATCTACTTTCCAAGCAAACGAACCATCCGAGCACCGGGCTGAGCTAGTCGCTCGAGTCATTCCTCGGCAGAACATTTCCACGTTCGATGGCCGAAATTCTGAGGATTTTGGCCAGACGTACAACCGTATTTTGATTGATGCTCCATGCACCGGACTTGGTGCGCTCCGCCGTCGCCCAGAGGCGAGATGGCGAAAAAGTTCGGCAGACCTCAAGAATTTGGTGGTCTTGCAACGCGAACTTATTGATTCCGGACACGCCTTGCTTGATCAAGACGGAATTTTGGCTTATTCAACTTGTTCGCCTCACCTAGCGGAGACCTTTTCGCAAGTCTTAGATACTTTGCACCGACACAAAGATCTCGAACTCATGGATATTTCCAAGATCCACGATCTACCAGCCGGAGCAATCAACAAAAATGGCACTTTGCAGTTGTGGAGTCACCTACACAATTCCGATGCCATGTTCCTCGCGTTGTTTCGCAAGAAGACAAGTTCTGTCAAGTAGCATTTTCGAATGCCTAAGTACCGTATCTGTCCTAGCATTCTCAATGCTGATTTGCTCAATTTGGATCGAGAAATTTCTCGGATAGCTCAAGAATCCGACTTGTTGCATCTAGATATCATGGACAATATTTTTGTTCCCAACAAAACTTTTGATCTTTCCGAGTCGCAACGGATCATTGCCTCGTCGCCTATCCCGGTTGATGTGCACTTGATGATTGCCGATCCCGATGATTCCGCAGCCGTTTATGCGTTGGCGGGGGCTACCAGTGTCACTTTTCATCTCGAGGCCTCGACTGATGTTGGCTCGACCGTTGAGAGCATCAAGTCAGCGGGGGCACGCGTGGGTTTAGCCATCAAGCCAGGTACGCCATTTTCTGCGATCGAGGAATACCTGCCTCTCCTCGATATGGTGTTAGTAATGACCGTAGAACCAGGGTTTGGCGGTCAGTCCTTCATGGCCGAGATGATGCCAAAGGTCCGGCAAGTCCGAAGCGCTATCGACCAGTTGCCGTTGCCAACTCCGTGGTTGCAAGTTGATGGGGGAGTCACGCTAGAAACCATTCTCAAGGCTGCCGAGGCTGGAGCTGACACCTTTGTCGCCGGGAGCGCGGTCTTTAGGTCTCCTGAACCTGCGGCGATGATCATCGAAATGAAAAATCTCTTAAATCGTGCAACACTTATCTAGTTCCGGGGGTCGGTGCAATTCCGAACCGGCGGTAAAGTCCGCGACCCGATTGAAGCCATCAATCGGTTGATTTGGTGTAATTCCAAAACCGACAGTTAAAGTCTGGATAAAGGAGCAAACTGACTTTTGCGTTCCCGCGTGCAGATTGCACGTAGCGAACCTCAAGTGAGCTTTTATCCCTCAGGATCGAATTTATTCACTTCGATAAGGGATGGTACTTATGTCATTATTAAAATGGCTTTTTGAGTCACAAATCCACTTCGGAAATAAATCGATCTTTGTTCGCGAAATCATTGGTGGCCTTCTCGGCTTAGCCAGTGCAATTTTGGGAATGAGACGAAAAGTTTCCGCGTGGCCGATAGGCATTCTTGGAGATGGACTGCTCTTTACTGTTTTTTGCGGTGCACTCTTTTCCTTTGGTCAGAAGAGCGATCATCCTGCGCTGTATGGCCAGGCTGGTCGAAATCTTCTCCTCATTCTCGTCAGTTTTTACGGTTGGGTTATTTGGGCCAGAAATCGACGTTCCGGAACGAGCAAACCGGCAGTGACACCACGATGGACCACGACACGTGAAAAACTCATTCTGCTTCCGCTTATTGTCGCGGGCTATTTCGTCTTCTTGCAGATTTTCTCAGCTTTGGGAGAGAAATATTACGGACAATGGCTTTATGTCGATACTTGGATCTTCACTGGCACTGCCTTGGCGACATTTGCCATGAGCCGTGGTTATGTTGAATTCTGGTTGGTCTGGGTGGCCGTGGATATTGTGGGCGTTCCATTTGCCTTTGCACATGGAAACTACCCCACAGGAATCCTCTATGGCATATACATGCCTTTTGTCATCTGGGGATTCATCTATTGGCTGCGCATCCAGAAAGCGGAGGGTGCGGCAAAACTCACTCAAGAGGCTACCCCGCTCTAGTAACCTGCTCCCATGAAATCATTCGACGAACTCTGGCTTGAACTCGGGCAAACCGCCCTAGATCGGCCAGAGGGCTCGGGAACAATTCGGGCGTTGGATAACGGAGTACATGCAATTGGCAAGAAAGTCGTCGAAGAAGCTGCCGAAGTATGGATGGCTGCCGAATATCAGAGTGACGATGATCTTGCCCTTGAAATAAGTCAACTGCTTTATCACCTGCAGGTACTTATGCTGGCCCGAGGTATTTCGATGGAAGATGTCTATAACAAACTTTAGTCGAACCGAATCATGAATGAAGTACTTAAAGGTAGGGGAGAAAGTGGCGCTACGTATTGCAGTTCCGAATAAAGGCTCGCTTTCTGACTCATCGGCTTTGATGTTGAGGGAAGCGGGCTATCGTCAACGGAACGATCCTCGAGACCTAACATTTTTCGACCCGGAAAACGATATTGAGTTCTATTACTTGCGCCCACGAGATATTGCGATTTATGTCGGCTCAGGTGAACTAGAAGCAGGAATTACTGGCCGAGATCTACTCATTGACAGTGGTGCAACAGCTGATGAAGTCCTCTCTTTAGATTTTGGAAAAAGTACCTTCAGATTCGCAGCTCCCACGGGCGCAGATCTCACCGAATCGCATCTCGCTGGTAAGAGAATTGCAACGGCATATCCGGGTCTCCTGGATTCTTATCTTTCCGAACGTGGAATCGCAGCGAGAGTTGTCCGACTAGATGGCGCCGTTGAAAGTTCGGTTCGACTTGGGGTTGCAGATGTCATAGCAGATGTAGTTTCAACTGGCGGAACTTTGCGACAGGCAGGTCTTTCGACATTTGGAGAGCCCATCCTCCACAGCGAAGCAGTGCTTATCGAGAGAAAAGAGAGCGCTCGTTCGGCAGCTCTAGAAACTCTGATTCGACGTCTCCAAGGAGTGGTCATTGCACGGCAGTTTGTTTTGGTCGATTACGACGTCGAAACTTCTTCGCTAGAAAAGGCTTGCGCGCTTACTCCAGGCATAGAGTCACCAACTATTTCACCATTACAAAAGCCGGGCTGGAGTGCAGTTCGGGCTATGGTCCAGCGCAAAGAGATCAACCGAATTATGGACGAATTATGGGAAGCTGGAGCCAGAGGAATCTTAGTTACTGATATTCACGCCTGCAGACTTTAGGGGAACCTAAATTTTCTCGTCGGCCCACTCGATTTCTTCTCGGGTAATACCCATCAGATAAAGAACTGAATCTAAATACGGCGTATTCAACGAACTATCTGCGGCTGCCATGACTGTGGGTTTGGCGTTAAATGCGATCCCCATTCCAGCCATTTCTATCATGTCCAGGTCGTTAGCCCCATCGCCAATTGCGATCGTCTGCGATAGCTGCACACCCTCGTTGGTAGCGAACTCACGAAGTGCCACGGCTTTAGCTGCGCGATCGATGATTTCTGAAGAAACAAATCCGGTTAATTTCCCATCCAATATCTCCAAGGAGTTTGCTCGGTAAAAATCAACCTGCAAATCTTGAAGAAGTGGCTCGATGACATTTATAAATCCGCCAGAAACGACCCCTACTTTATGCCCAAGTCGATGCAATGTTCGGATGAGTGTCCGAGCTCCGGGCGTCAGCACAATTTCCTGAGCGACTTCAGTAAGTGCCTGAGCGTCAAGTCCTGCAAGAAGTTTGACGCGCGCCTTTAGGGATTCACTAAAATCTAAATTTCCGGCCATGGCTGAAGCAGTAATCGTTGTCACTTCATCTTCCACTCCGGCCTTCGCCGCCAACAAATCGATGACTTCTTGCTGGATGAGGGTTGAGTCCATATCCAACATGACCACACGTTTCGCCCGGCGAGTGAGGCCGCCCATTTCCACAGCCAGATCCACCGAATTTTCGATTGCTACGCGCGCTAAAACTCTGCGCAGATCGCTTAGGACCAGATCGATCTCTTCGGAAATTGGAACTGAAATATCGAATTCGATCGCTGTCAAAGGAAAGGAAGCCGTACGGCGAATTCGATCGATGTTTCCGCCGGCGTGAGCAATTTCTCCAGCCACTGCCGCAAGAGCGGTCGGCAAGAGAGTCGGCGCGAGAAGCACAACGTGGAGAGAACTTCGCCTCTCAGATGCATTGGTTATGGAAATATCAACGTAATCAATGGCAAAATCGAGATCGGCGCTCTCGGAGAAACTGGTGATATCCGCTTCGATGGCTGGAGCATGCGCCGGGTCCAGCGTAATCAGAGCCGTGAGTATGAGACGACCTCTAATCACCACTTGCTCTAGATCTTGAATGGTCACAGCGAAGGGGGACAAGGCAGCAAAGAGCCCTTCGGTAACTCCAGGTTTGTCGATCCCTGATAGCAGGATCAGTCCCGTGAATGCAGTCCTTGGTTCCTCAGTTGGGCTCACAGGCCGAAGATTAGCGCGCTCACACACTAAGACGGGTATCTTTGCTCCCCATGAGCACTGTGATCTCGCTCCGAGACGTTTCGGTCATTCGCGACGGCAAAGAAATATTGGGACCTTTGATTTGGGATGTTGGGGCCGGGGAACGCTGGGTGATTCTGGGGCCAAATGGAGCAGGCAAATCGACCCTCTTCCACATACTTGCCACCACAATTCACCCCAGTAAAGGTGAAGCTGAAATACTGGGAGAGAGACTTGGCAAAGTCGATGTCTTCGAACTTCGAACTCGGATTGGTTTGGTCACCAATCAACTGGTAGAAGAGATTCCATATTCTGAGAAAGTCCTTGATGTGGTTCTCACCGCAGCTTACGCAGTTGTTGGTCGCTGGAATGAGAGTTACGACTTATGGGATGAATCCCGAGCGCTGGCTTTACTCACCACATTGGGGGTTCGATCCCTTGGCGATCGTCTCTTTGGAACACTCAGCGAAGGTGAGAAGAAGCGTGTGCTGATCGCGCGAGCCATGATGCCTAATCCCGAGGTCATGCTTTTAGATGAACCAGCAGCGGGGCTGGATTTAGGTGGTAGAGAAGATCTTCTCAAGCGCCTGGACCTTCTAGCCTCCGACTCCACGTCACCAGCCACACTGATTGTCACCCACCACATTGAAGAGATTCCGCTCGGCACCACACACGCACTTTTGCTGAGCCACGGAAAAGTAGTTTCTGTTGGGCCAATATCTACGGTGCTGACAGATGAGAATTTGAGCCTTGCCTACGGATTGCCTATCACGGTGCATCAAGAGGCGGGTCGTTTCTTCGCTAAAGCCCGCTAACTCATGGCTCTTCTCTTTGATCTTCTTTCTCCACAGTGGCAAGTTCATTTGGCAAGCCTTAGAGAAGATATCGATCTGATCGACGATAAACTTAAAAATCAAAACGGATATTTGCCTGCTCGCTCTGCCATATTTCGAGCTCTCTCCGATAAATACCAGTCTCGCGTTCTTATAGTCGGCCAAGACCCTTATCCCAATCCGGCCTACGCCATGGGGCTCTCTTTTTCTATCCCAGAGTCGGAATCTCCACTACCTGCCTCGTTGAGGAATATCTTTAAAGAGCTACATTCGGATATGGGGGAGCCGTTACGTTCCAATGGCGATCTCTCGGATTGGCAACAGCAAGGAGTTGTACTCCTCAACAGAGCACTTACCGTCTCCGCCCACGTGCGAGATTCGCATGCTCACTTAGGTTGGCAAAGAATCACCGATCGAATTGTGGAAGTACTTGCTGAGCAAGGAGTTATCGCAGTTCTATGGGGAAAATCAGCAGAGGAATTAGCTCCGTATTTTAGCGAGTCCGATCGTTTCCTATCAGCACATCCCAGTCCACTTTCTGCTTATCGTGGTTTCTTTGGTAGCAAACCGTTCTCGCAAGTGAATTCGCGCCTTTTGGACTTAGGGAAGGCGCCTATTCGCTGGGGGTGAGTCAGTCTTTTATCGGAAAGAGTTTGTGCACCAAATTGAGCGAAAGCGCGATGGAATTTCCTATGAGAAGTGCAAACAGGGCAGTACCTAGTCCAAGTCGCCCGCCTAAAAGTCCACCGATTATGAGTGCGCTTAATTCAATACCCAAACGCACTCGACCAATCCGCACGCCCGTTCGTTTATGAAGTGCGGTCATGAGGCCATCTCGCGGTCCCGGACCTAGGCCGCACGTAATATAGAAAGCACTTCCTAAACCGACCAAAGCGATACCGAGAAATACATAGAATAGTTGAAGTGCAAATACGTGATTTAAGGGTGGAAAAATGTAGAGACCCAACTGAATAGCAGCCGCGATAATGACTAAGTTTGAAACAGTGCCGAATCCCGGCCTTTCTTTGAGCGGAAACCAGAACAAAAGAACCACAGCACTAATGATGAAGGTTGATTCACCGATCGAAAATGGCGTGTGCCTTGATAATCCTTGTGCTAAGACCGACCAAGGTGCGTTGCCAATGTGGGATTGAATGAGAAGTGAATCGCCCAACCCGAAAATCGCAAGCGCTGCGAAGAGAATCATCACTCGACTACCTGTTAAGGACCATCTGCCCGATGCCGTCCATGGTGTTCGCGGAATAGTCCGAGCAGGTCTAAGGAAGTGGGCAATGCGGTCGGCCACAGAATTTGATGCGGAATGGCTCACTGTTAGAGTCTATACAACGGCGCACTGAACAACGCCGCACTAAGGACGGATGCGTTAATGATTGGGCTCGGAACTGTTGTAAATATCTTTGCAATTCTTATTGGTTCCTCGATCGGCGTCTTCGCTGGGGCAAAATTTCCAGAGCGCACCCGAAATCTAGTGACGGATGTTTTGGGATTTGTAGTTGCGGTAGCCGCTGCAGATGCCTTGAGATCTCTGTGGAATGAGGCATTCAAGTCTCAGGTCCCTCGCGGATGGACTTTGCTGACCGTCCTAGCAGCCCTTCTTTTGGGGGCAATATCAGGCAGCATGCTCAAAGTTGAAGCAAAATTGGAACAGGTCGGAGAACGCCTCAAGCAACGTTTTAACCGCTCAGGGCGTGGAAAATTCGTTGAGGGCTTTGTCTCGTCATCACTTCTCTTCGTGATCGGTCCTCTGGCGATTTTGGGAGGTATCAGCGATGGTATGGGAAATGGTCACGAGCAACTGATACTGAAAAGCACTTTGGACTTTTTTGCATCCATTGCTTTTGCTTCAACTTTGGGTTGGGGAGTCGCCGCTTCGGCCTTGCCAGTCGGTGTTTATCAATTCATTTGGACTGGTCTGGGATTTGCTTTGGGTAACGTCCTATCCGACTATCAAGTCCAAGCAATGACCGCGGTAGGTGGGGTATTGCTACTTGGAATTTCATTCCGCCTTTTAGAAATAAAGATGATCCATGTAGGAGATCTAGTACCGGCGCTCTTTTTCGCGCCGGTAGTTGCACTTATTGCCCACCAGTTCTAGAAGGTTGAAGCATCAATCACAAAGCGGTATTTAACATCGCTGGCGACGGTTCGATCGTAGGCTTGGTTTATGTAGTCAGCTGAGATCACCTCGACTTCACTAAGAATGTTGTGCTCTCCGCAAAAGTCGATCATTTCTTGAAGTTCAGGAATCCCGCCGATCATGGACCCTGCCAGAGACCTGCGCTTACTCAAAAGAGTTCCGGCAGAAACCGAATAGGGATTGCTTGGAAGTCCGATGACGACCAATGTTGCGTCAACTTTAAGTAAATTCAAATACAACTCGATATTTAAATCGGCTGATACGGTATTGAGAATCAGATCAAAACTTGAGGCTAGCGCTTTGAGATTAGCTGGATCCTTGGTCACCACAAAATCATCCGCGCCCATCGCCTTGGCATCGGCTTCCTTCTGTGGAGAGTGGGAAAAAACAGTGGTGTGAGCCCCCAGAGCTTTAGCGAATTTAAGCCCCATGTGCCCTAACCCTCCGAGCCCGATAATTCCAACGCGCTTGCCTGGTCCAGCGTTCCAATGTTTCAAAGGCGAATACAGCGTGATGCCTGCGCACATGAGAGGCGCCACACCAGAGAGCTCTAGATTGGTCGGAACCTTTACGGCATAATTTTGATTAATAACGTAGTTATCCGAGTAACCGCCAAAAGCAATGGTCTTTCCATCGCGCTCATATCCGTTGTAGGTACCGGTCATTCCTTGAGCGCAATATTGCTGCAATCCCTGTTTGCAGTAATCACATTCGCGGCACGAATCAATGAAGACTCCGACTCCAATGGTGTCGCCGATTTGGAACTTGGATACTGCAGAACCGACTGCTGTTACCTTTCCAACAATTTCATGACCAGGAACCATTGGAAAGAGCGCTGAGCCCCATTCTTCACGAGCCTGATGGATATCTGAATGGCAAATGCCCGAAAAAGCTATGTCGAAAGCGACATCTTGGTCACCTAATTCACGACGCTCGAATTGGTAGGGGACTAAATCCGCTTTTGCTGCGAGAACTGCGTAACCACGTGACTGCATGAAATGCTCACTTTCCTGAATCGTTTTCTTGCGAGATGAAAGGTAGCGGCTCGAAGCCGGCGCTCTTTGATGCGCGCGATGTTACACGGCGCATGTGGTGTCGGCGACACAGAACTTCATATCCAACTTCCTCCTCGGAAGCAACATCTCCAACCACTACCTGTGCGCCTTCCGTCACCATCGTGCCTCCCATGGTGCGAGCATTATGTGTGGCGCGGGCTCCACACCAACAGAGAGCTTCTACTTGAAGGGTCTGAACGCGATCCGCAAGTTCAACTAACCGTGCTGAACCAGGAAAGAGAGCGGTGCGAAAATCTGTGAGGATGCCAAAAGCGAAGACATCGATGCTTAATCCGTCGACAATCCGGGCTAATTCTTCAATTTGAGATGAGGTGTAGAACTGGGCTTCATCACAGATAACAAAATCGATTCTCTGCCCATTGGATAACTTTTCAACTACATATTTGTGCAGATCAAGATCTGAATCAACTTCAATTGCCAAACTCTGTAGGCCAAGTCGCGAGCTTATTCGCCCTCGTCCAGCCCGGTCCCTGTTAGTGAAGATAAGTCCGGTCCGTCCGCGGCTCTGATGGTTGTGGGCTGTTTGCAAGGCCAAAGTGGATTTGCCACTGTCCATTGTTCCGCAGTAATAGATCAACTCAGCCATATTCTCATCCTGCCATAAGCGCTAGCTATTTGTTGTCAAAGACTTTAATTGAGCCGAGATAGCAGGCTACCCAGGTGCGATTCTGAGTTGCTTCGTAGGTAATGCCGATGGGTTGGGTACACACTTTTATCGTCTGCGTCACCTTGAAATCTGAAGTTCGGATCTTGGACATAGTGGCACTTCCGAAATTAACGACGAAGAGAGCAGTTCCATCTGTGGAAATATCTAGACTTCGTGTCGCTTTGCCGGTCGTGATGCTGTGGACAATTTTCCTGGTGGCTAAATCGAGCGCGACAACTTTTCCAGAAAGATTCAGAGTGGCATAGATGGTGCTTTCATCTGGAGAAAGTACAAGTGCGCGTGGGTTAGAGCCGATATAAATTTTCATTACGGTGAAATCGGAAAGTTTGATGCGATTAACTGTGTTGCCACCCATATGTGCCACAAAGGCATACTTTGAATCTTTGGTTACGACAATCCCGCGCGGATATGCCCCAATGTAAATCCTTTTAACAGTTTTTCCGGTCTCGACCGAAATTATGGTCAGGTCGTAAGAGCACCAATTGGTAACCAAGAGAAATCTATTGTCAGGCGTGACCTGAACTACCTTTGGAACTTTTCCGACTGGAAAGACTGCGTCAATGGCGCGAGTTGCTAGATTGATTCGATAAAGAAAGCTTTTGTCATATGGATTCGTGGCCTTGCAATCGTCATGCCCCTCATGATCAAAACCTAAACCATACATTGCATAGTTCGTGACATAGAGGTAATTACCGTCTGGTGAAAAAGCCCCTTCGACGGGAGCCCCTTGATAGGTACCCGCATACTTCGCATAGCCAAAGTCTGAAAGCTTGATTCGATCAGATATCGTACTTTCCAGTTTCATGGAGGCGGCGTTATAGATAGTTACCGAGTGTCGATACATCATGTTCTGGGCGCTGACCAAACCCGATCCGGATGAGCGGATCGATTTCGGAGTTATCTGCCCCTGGATGGTCTTGACCAATGTCATGGTCGTATTCGCAATCAAAGGTGCAGACCCAACAGTCTCGGCCTGGACCGATGGGGCGTTTACGCCAGTAGTCAAAACCATGGATATAACGGAGAACAGGAGCAGTGCCCTGGTAGAGGCTCGAAGGCTCATCATTGGCCTCTCAATAGGTTTTGCAGTTTTGTGTCCGAGAAGGGAGTTGAACCCTCAAGCCCTTTCGGGCACTAGCACCTCAAGCTAGCGCGTCTGCCAATTCCGCCACCCGGACATCGCCTCTCTCTAGCCAGATGGCCAAGGAGTACGGCAAGGGGACACGATAGCAATTCCACGCCAAACAGGGAAAACAGCGCCAAGTTCAATGCTCCCTTACGGCAAGATAAGCCCATGACCACAACGAATTCAGGCCCAATCATCGATATCCAAGCTCTTGAGGCCGACTGTATCCGCCTCTGCCAAGAGATGATCCGAATCCCTAGCGTCAACTACGGCGAGGGTAAAGGAGATGAAAGGGCGATGGCTGAATATGTTGCAGCGCAATTAACTGAAGTCGGTATCACCTCGGAATTAATCGAAACCGCTCCGAATCGCTTCAATGTCGTGGCCACCGTGAGAGGTAGAAATCCGGAGCGACCGGGTTTAGTCGTCCATGGTCATCTTGATGTTGTCCCAGCAAATCCAGATGACTGGAGCGTTGACCCATTCTCCGGATTAATCAAAGACGGATTCATTTGGGGACGTGGCGCCGTAGATATGAAAGATATGAACGCCATGATCCTTGCGACGGTACGCGCCTGGGCGCGAGCAGGTTATGTCCCCACGCGCAACATTCTTCTTGTCTTCTTTGCGGACGAAGAAGCGGGAAGCGTGTTCGGATCTCACTGGTTGGTCAATAATCGTCCAGAGATCTTCGACGGTTATACAGAGGCAGTTTCAGAGGTGGGCGGATTTTCCGTAACTATTACTGGCGGACACAGGCTCTATTTAATTGAAGGCGCGCAAAAGGGCATCCAATGGTTAAAGCTCACCGCCAAAGGTGAAGCCGGCCATGGCTCATTTATCAATAAGTCCAACGCGGTTACACGTCTTAGTGCGGCCATCGCGCGCATCGGTTCATACGAGTGGCCCCAACTAGAAACCAAGACTGGCGGAAAACTCTTTCGCAAAATAGCCGAACTAGTGGGAGAACCATACGACCCAACCAACGTTCGCCCGTTACTTCGTCACATCGGAGGAGCCGCCCGCATGATAGGGGCAACGATTCAAAACACCGCCAATCCCACAATGTTGGAAGCCGGATACAAAGCGAATGTCATTCCCCAAAGCGCAAGCGCTGTTGTTGATGGAAGATTCTTGCCAGAGTTCGAGGATCAACTGGCCAGCACTATTCGTGAGCTTGCCGGACCTGACATTGAAATTGAACTCTTGGTGCGCGATGTAGCCCTCGAAGTTGATTTTGCTGGACCGCTCGTTGATGCGATGTCGGCGGCCATTCAGAGCGAAGATCCTGAAGGCATTCCGGTTCCTTATCTAATGAGCGGTGGAACTGATAATAAGGCGTTATCGGCACTCGGAATTGTCGGTTATGGGTTTAGTCCGGTGAGACTGCCCGCAGATTTAGATTTCTTCGCACTCTTTCATGGCGTTGATGAGCGCGTTCCGCTGGAAGGTCTTACCTTCGGTGTCCGAGTTCTCAATACTTTTTTGCAAAACGCCTAGGCTGATACTTCATCTAACGCTGCTCGTACTTGATCGGGGAGCGTTATTTCTTCCACGGTCATGATGCCGCGCAATTGGGCACCAGTACGGGCTCCCACGATGGCAGTTGCAACCCCATAAGCGTCTCGAACCCACGATAAGGCAACCTCAATGGGAGAGAAGCCCAGACCATCGGCTGCAACACAGACTGCATCCACGATCGAACGAGAGCGGTGCGAAAGAAAAGGCTGCACGAAAGCCGAGAAATGTGGGCTAGCCCCGCGAGAATCCGATGGCACGCCATTTCGATACTTACCCGTTAATACGCCACGGCCGAGCGGCGACCATGCAAGGAATCCCGCCTTAACAGCCGAACAGGCTGGAAGGAGTTCTTCTTCTACATTTCGATTGAGTAGCGAATATTCCGCCTGAAGTGAAGTGATGGCTGATTTACCAAATAGTGGATTTTGGATGGTCGCTGCCTGTGCCAATTGCCAACCTGTGAAATTTGAAAGTCCGACATATCTCACTCTGCCGGAAGAGATGGCGATATCAAGAGCAGAGAGGACTTCTACAATGGGAACAAAGGGATCCCAAGCATGAACCTGCCACAAATCAATGTAATCAATGCCTAAACGTTGAAGAGACTTGTCCAGGTCAGCTAGCAAATTAGTCCGAGAGTTGTCGACCTTACGTTCACCTGATTTTATGGAGATCCCCGCTTTTGTAGCGATAACAACTTCCTCGCGAGGCACAAGCGTTCCAATAAACCCACCTAAAACTCGTTCGCTATCGCCATCTCCATAAATCGCGGCAGTATCCAAGAAGTTTCCACCTCGATCCAAATAGGTTCGAAGTTGTTCGGCAGCCTCATGTTCGTCTGTATCTCGTCCCCAGGTCATCGTCCCCAGGCCGAGTCGGGTTACGCGGAGTCCAGAGTTGCCCAACGTTCTCTTTTCCATGGGAATGACACTAGCAAGTGGAAGCTCCAAAAATCGGTAATCTTTGCCGTATGCCCTCCGCCAACACTCTCATCTATTTAGTTCGACATGGCCTTTCAACGGCCAATGCCAATGGAATTCTGGCTGGCCGTGATGAAACCGTTCACTTGAGTGATGCAGGAGTTGAACAAGCTCGCCTACTCGCTACGCGGCTTTCGTCTGAGAAATTTGACCGGATATACACGAGCCCTTTGCCACGTTGTCAGGAGACAATCTCAACTTATCTCGATGCCTCACATACCAAGGCAATTATTGAGCCAAATTTTGTCGAGATGGATTATGGGTCATGGTCCGGGAAGAAATTGAGCAAATTGGCAAAAAAGGAGCTTTGGCCCACAATTCAAAATGCTCCGTCACACGTTCGATTTCCACATGGTGAGAGCTTCTTGGAGATGTCTCATCGAGCCAACCAGACTTTACTGAGTGTTGCTGAAGGTCTAACAAAGGTTTGCATTGTGAGTCACGGGGATGTCATAAAAGCTATCGTTGCCGCTCAACTCTCACTCTCGGTTGATCACCTACAGAAGTTCTCAATTGATCCAGCCTCAATAACCATTATTTCTATTGGCAAGGGCAGGTCAACATTAATAAAGCTCAATGACACATCGCATTTGCATCAGACACAAAGCACATCTGGATCTGGATATGGAAAGGAAACTTTAGGCGGGGGAGCGGGCCCTTCATGAGTCGTATCGTCTTCAATCATGAGTATGCCGAACGCTTTGTAGTTGGAACTGTCGGTGCCCCTGGCGAGAGAGCTTTCTTTCTTCAAATCGAATCACCGGTGTACTCCAATTGCGTGGCCATTGAAAAGTCGCAAGTGGCAGCGCTCTCCGAGCGCTTCAAAGAAATGATCCAAGAACTTCGTCGAAATAAACTTGCAAGCTTGGACGAACTTTCCTACTCAGCTCAGGTCGTTAATGGCGATATGCAATTTCCCATCACCGAGGATTTTCAAGTCGGTATTATTGGTATCTCCTGGGATCAACTTTCGCAACGTATTCATCTCGAGGTGCAGGCTGTCAGCGACATAGAAGTAGAAGACCTGATTTCAGAGGATGCTGACGAAAATGAATCCTTACCCGATGTAATCAGAGTTCCACTTCGAATATTTCAAGTTCGTAATTTCTGCTCTCAAGCCGATCGGACGGTGGCTTCTGGTCGACAACCTTGCCCATTCTGCGGGCTTCCCATCGACGTCGACGGACATTTGTGCCCTCGCGCCAATGGTTATCGTCGATAGATCATGGACCCAGTAACCGAAGCTCTCATTCGAGAGGCCGAAATCTTGATAGAAGGTCGCCTCGTCGATGCTTCCAACGCCACCCTTTTGGGAAAAGTTCGGGAAGACATCGCGATTATATATAAGCCGATTGCAGGGGAGAGACCACTGTGGGATTTTCCTACTGGAAATCTTGCTTCTCGTGAAGTTGCCTCTTACGAATTAAGTCGACTTGGTGGCTTTGACATAGTTCCGTTTACGATTTTGCGCAACGGTCCTTATGGAATAGGTGCGGTCCAGCAATGGATAGACATTGATGAGGAAGTTGATGTGGTTGCTTACGCCCAGGGACAGGACCCACAACTTCGCAAGATGGCCCTCTTTGATGCCATCACCAATAACACGGATCGCAAGTACGGCCATATTCTATTGACCGAAGAAGGAAAGTTATTTGGATGCGACCATGGCGTCACATTTCATGAAGACAATAAATTGCGCACTGTGATTTGGCAATTTGCAGGATTGGCTCTTACGGAAGAGGAAATCGAACAGCTTCGCCATGTGATAACAATGTTGCCGACTTGGGAACTTCATCACTATCTTTCAATGTCCGAACTTGCAGCATTGAATATGCGCTTGAACTCCTTGCTCGAGGCCGCCTCATTTCCCTTCCCCTCCGAGGATTGGCCCGCGATACCTTGGCCCCCGTTCTAATGCCTGCTAAAGCGGCTCATTTATCGTAGAGTTCGGTTCGTGAACTCGTGGCCAAATCTCTATCTCCCACCATTACCGGTAACGATCAACATGCGGGAACTTTCTTTAAAAACTCCGTATGGCGATCGCATCTTTACGGGCGATAAACCTATTGGAATGTATGTTTGCGGAATAACGCCATACGACGCCACTCATTTGGGTCATGCCGCAACGTACTTAACCTTTGATGTGATCAATCGCTATTTCAGCGCACAAGGGCGACACGTTGATTTTGTGGAGAACATCACTGATATTGATGACCCACTTCTTGAACGGGCAGTTCGTGATGCCATCGATTGGCGCGACCTAGCAGCCGATCAAATAGCACTCTTTCAATCCGACATGACTGCACTTCGTGTTATTCCGCCAGTTGCATATGTTCCCGCCACTGATGTTATGGATCTCGTCTCCCAAGCCATTTCTACCATGCAAGTAAATGGCTTCGTTTATAGGGTAGAAGAGGATTTGTATTTTGATATCTCTACTTTTCTCGATGAATTGCCCATCGCCTACGAGGAGGCTTTAAAGATCTTCGGAGAGCGAGGTGGGGATCCGACTCGCGCCGGTAAACGAAATCCACTCGATCCCATTCTTTGGCTATCGAATAAGCCGGGAGAACCAGGGTGGAATTCTCCTCACGGGTTGGGTAGACCGGGCTGGCATATCGAGTGCTGCGTGATTGCACTTCGTTTCCTCACTGGGCCCGATTTTTTGAAGCACAGCGACGCTGTTCATTCCATCGACATTCAAGGTGGTGGATCAGATCTAATTTTTCCACACCATTTCATGAGCGCTGCTCAAAGTGCGGCAATTAATGGAGCACCCTTCAGTTTCAGTTTTGTCAATACCGGCATGGTTGGCCTAGATGGCGAGAAAATGAGCAAAAGCAAAGGAAATCTCGTTTTCGTTTCAAAACTGCTGGCCAAAGGAGTAGATCCGATGGTCATTCGCTATGCATTACTTGGTGGCCATTATTCAAGCGATCGCATGTGGAATAACGACTTACTCAATACGGCCCATGAGGAGGTTTCTGCAATTCGATCCGCACTCTCTCGCGAAGGAGTGGCCGAGACACTGCCCGTTATTCAGCGTATCGTTGATTGTTTGGCGAACGATCTGGATACCGCCGGTGCACTGAGTGCGATCCTTCAGTGGTCAAAAGCCACACAAACTGGCGCAACCGGGGGTTCTGCGGGTGAAATGAGTCGCGCCTTGGATTTGCTGTTGGGACTTGCGCTGTAGCCCCTCGAAATTTCGTATCCCATGCTTAAGGTAAAGTTGCCGTCAATGAACCGAACAGTGAAATTGCCATCCACACTTCGATTGGCCATGGCAGAACGCGTCATCATCGCTGACGGTGCCATGGGAACCATGCTTCAAGCGGCAAATCCCTCGCTTGCCGATTTCCAAGGTCACGAGGGTTGCAATGAAATCCTTAATGTTTCGCGGCCCGACATTGTCCAATCTGTACATGAGAAATACCTTGCAGTGGGTGTGGACGCCATTGAAACAAATACATTCGGCGCCAATTGGGCGAATTTAGCCGAGTACGGAATCGAAGATCGCATTTACGAATTAGCCCAAGCTGGCGCACGTATCGCCAAGGTTGCAGCGGAAGGGTATTCGACAATCGATCGCCCACGTTGGGTGCTTGGATCCTTGGGACCCGGGACGAAGTTGCCAACGTTAGGCCACACTTCTTATGAAAACCTTCGCTCCGCCTATGCCATTGCCTCGCATGGGTTACTAGATGGCGGAGCGGATGCGCTGTTGGTGGAAACAACCCAAGATCTCTTACAGGCGAAAGCGGCTGTCAACGGCGCCCGTGAAGCTATCGATAAATCTGAACGGGATGTTGTTCTCATTGTTCAGGTAACTGTTGAAACGACTGGAACGATGTTGTTGGGTTCTGAGATCGGTGCCGCTCTCAACGCTTTGTCGCCGTTGGGGATCGACGTAATCGGGCTCAATTGCGCCACTGGTCCAGCCGAGATGAGTGAACACCTGCGCGTGCTCAGCAAATCTTCTTCTCCTGCCATATCGGTTATGCCAAACGCCGGTTTGCCGGTTCTGGCAGCTCATGGTGCTGACTATCCGCTTCAGCCAAACGAGTTAGCCACATACCTAGAAACTTTTGTTGATTCCTATGGCGTCTCCTTGATTGGTGGTTGCTGCGGAACAACTCCGACCCACCTTGAAGAAGTAGTGCGGTTGCTGCATAACAAACCGGTCATTTCTAGAAAGGTCTTAGAAGAGGACGGGGCTTCTTCGCTCTACCAATTCGTTCCCTTTCGACAAGAACTCACATATCTCTCTATCGGTGAGAGAACTAATGCCAATGGATCGCGGGCATTTCGAGACGCGCTTCTAGCCGAAGATTGGCAAGCCTGCGTAGATATTGCTCGCGACCAAATTCGCGATGGCGCGCACATGTTGGACTTGTCTGTTGATTATGTTGGCCGCGATGGCGTTCGCGATATGAGCGAACTAGCGAGCCGATTCGCGACCGCCTCAACCCTGCCCATCGTTCTTGATTCCACCGAACCTAATGTCCTAAAAGCCGGTCTAGAACATTTGGGTGGACGAAGCCTCATCAACTCAGTCAACTATGAAGATGGAGATGGGCCTAACTCTCGTTTTGCTCGAATAATGCCATTGGTCAAGGAACACGGAGCGGCAGTCGTGGCGCTCACCATTGACGAAGAGGGTCAAGCTCGTACTGCAGAATGGAAAGTTGCGGTGGCTCGCCGGCTCATTCATGATTTGGTAGATAACTGGGGCATGCGCGTAAATGACATCATGATTGATTGCCTTACTTTCCCCATAGCAACGGGCCAAGAGGAAACCAGGCGAGACGGTATTGAAACGTTGACCGCAATTAAGAACTTGAAAATTGAATTTCCTGAAGTGCAAACAACACTTGGAGTCAGCAATGTGTCCTTTGGTCTCAATCCTGCCGCACGAATTGTCCTCAATTCGGTTTTCCTCTCCGAAGCGGTAAGTGCCGGGCTCGATTCGGCGATTGTGCACCCTTCGAAGATCACTCCTATGAATCGACTTCCGGAAGAGCAACGAGAAGTAGCCCTAGATCTCGTGTATGACCGTCGAGTATTCGACGCAGAAGGTAACTGTACGTATGACCCACTTTCGCGCTTTCTTGAACTTTTTGATGGCGTCGAAGTGAAGAGTTCTAAAATCACACGTGCTGCAGAACTTGCAGCCTTGCCTCTCGATCAACGGTTGCAACGTCGGATTGTCGATGGCGAGAAGCCTGGACTTGTTGAGGATCTTGATGAGGCGATGAGAAGCGGCATTTCTCCGCTAGTCATTATTAACGAGCATCTTTTATCGGGAATGAAAATAGTGGGAGAGCTCTTCGGTAAAGGCGAGATGCAACTTCCGTTCGTTTTACAGTCGGCCGAAGTCATGAAGAGCGCCGTTGCTCACCTTGAACCGTTCATGGAGAAGACCGAAGATGAAGGTCGTGGCAGCATTTTGCTGGCAACGGTAAAGGGCGACGTCCACGATATTGGGAAGAATTTGGTTGACATCATTCTGGCAAATAATGGTTACACAACTGTCAATATCGGTATTAAGCAAACCATCAATCAAATTTTGGATGCGGCCGAGACATCAGGCGTTGACGTCATCGGCATGAGCGGATTGCTAGTTAAATCTACAGTCGTCATGCGCGAGAACTTGGAAGAGATTTCTCAGAGGGGACTGGCGGATAAGTGGCCGATCATTCTGGGTGGGGCCGCATTAACCCGGTCTTTTGTAGAGCAGGATTTGGATTCAGTATTTCCGGGCACCGTCAGATATGCCCGTGATGCATTTGAAGGATTACGCCTTATGGATGCCATGATGGCAGTCAAAAGAGGCGTGCCCGGAGCAGCTCTTCCTGAGCTTCGCGAACGTAAGACGGCAAATACTCGTTCGCATCGAAGTGCCGAAGTCGATCTCAAAAGGTCCGATGTTTCCGAGACGAACCCTCTGCCTCAACCTCCTTTTCTTGGCTCAAGAGTTGTGAAAGGTATTCCACTTGCGGACTACTTGGGTATGTTGGATGAACGTGCTCTCTTTGTCGGTCAGTGGGGCTTGAAGGGTCAGCGCGGTCTGTACGAAGAAATGGTCGAACAAGAAGGGCGTCCTCAACTTCGCCAATTGTTGAATGATGTGCAAACACATGGCTGGCTAAATGCTGCAGTGGTTTACGGATATTTCCCGTGCTACAGCGAAGGCAACGATTTGGTGGTTTTGCACCACGAAGGACCGAATAAAGGCAGAGAGAGAGTGAGATTCACTTTCCCACGTCAAACACGAGATCAACGATTGTGCTTGGCAGATTTCTTTCGCTCCAAAGAGTCGGGAGAGATTGACACGGTGGCCTTCCATGTCGTAACCATGGGAAGTGCTGTTAGCGATGCAACCGCCAAGCTGTTCGCTGCCGATGAATATCGAAAATATCTTGAACTTCATGGTCTCTCTGTTCAATTGACGGAAGCGCTAGCCGAACATTGGCACGCACGCGTGCGCGATGAAATGGGTTTTAAAAGTGAAGATGCGGGGGACTTATCCAGCATTCTCGATCAGGGGTATAGAGGATCTCGGTACTCGTTTGGCTATCCCGCCTGCCCAGATGTTGAACAACAACGCCAACTCTGCGAACTTTTGGACCCATCACGAATAGGCGTCGAACTTTCTGAAGAATTCCAGCTTCACCCCGAGCAGTCAACTTCGGCGATTATCGTCCACCATCCTGAAGCGAAATATTTCAACGCCACATGAAGATAGATGCAGTCCTCTTCGACATGGATGGAACGCTAATCGATTCTGAGCCATACTGGTTGGCATCAGAGATCGAACTTATGTCTGAGTTTGGATATGAGTGGACAACGCAAGATCAGGCAACCTGCCTCGGGGGTCCACTCGAGCGGGTTGGTCAATATATGTCAGACCTCGCCGCCGGCCAACGCGAAGGTTCATATTTTCATCATTCTCTCGTTGAGCGAGTTTCTCAGAAATTCCATTCGGGAATTTCGGTTGTTCCTGGCGGACTTGAGATGTTGTTCGATGTCAAAAGATCCAATGTGCCGATGGCACTCGTATCGGCTAGTCCACGCGTGCTCGTGCAGGCGGCCATTGATTCACTGCCCGAACCCTTCTTTGCAACTTCCATTTCCAGCACTGATGTTCGCAACACCAAGCCAGATCCGGAGAGCTACCTCAAGGCCGCTGCAGAATTGCATGTCGAAATTGGAAATTGTTTGGTTATTGAAGATTCGTTAACCGGGGTGCAATCTGGATCAGCCAGTGGCGCATGGGTGGTGGCGATACCGCACATTGTGGCTATTGAGCCCGGTCCCAGAATTCGTGTGATCAATTCACTCCAAAGCCAAACCCTTGAAAGTTTGATTTCTCTCTTTGACTAGACTGCTCCCATGAACTCTGAAGAAACTGCCAATTTTCGCGTTGGTGATCGCGTCCAATTAACGGATGCGAAGGGAAAGATGCACACCATCACCTTGCAAGAGAACAATGAGTGGCACACACATAATGGTTGGATCGAGCACAACACCATCATTGGCCAACCCCAAGGAAGTGTCGTTGAGACAACCGGCGGTTTGAAATTTCTTGCCTTTAAACCTCTGCTTGCAGATTACGTCCTCTCCATGCCGCGAGGTGCCACCATCGTGTACCCAAAGGATGCTGCTTTGATTTTAGGTGTAGCAGATATTGCTCCGGGGCTTCGCGTCTTGGAAGCGGGAGTCGGATCTGGGGCGCTGACTATCAGTTTGCTCCGAGCAGTGGGTGCTGACGGCCAAGTGCATTCATTCGAAAAACGAGAAGAATTCGCCACCGTGGCACGGAAGAACGTCACTCAATATTTCGGAATGACTCCAGAGAATTGGAGTTTAAATGTGGGAGCGGTTCAGGACCAGGTGCATAGCGGCAAATATGATCGCGTTGTTCTCGACATGCTTGCTCCTTGGGAGTGCATTGAGATGGCCGCCACAGTTCTGAATCCGGGTGGTGTATTTCTTGCTTACGTCGCAACGACGACACAATTGTCAGAAACCGCCGAAACTATCAAGAAGAGCGGCGCCTTTACCGAACCCGAAAGCACTGAATCCCTTATTCGAGGTTGGCACCATGAAGGGCTTGCCGTTCGTCCGCAGCATCGAATGATCGGGCACACTGGATTTTTGATAATGACCAGACGTCTTGCGCCAGGGGTTATCGCGCCGACCAGGCGCCGGCGCCCTTCAAAGGGTTCTTACGGCCAAAGCGAAGATGAGGCCTAAAAACTATTTAATCGCTAGAACATCCACCACGAAAATGAGTGTTTCGTTGGCGGCGATTGGGCCGCTGCCCGTGGCGCCGTATCCAAGATCAGGCGGAATAACTAGTAAGCGACGACCGCCAACTTTCATACCTGGAATTCCTTGTTGCCAGCCGGCGATTACTCCGGAAAGTGGGAAGGTGGCAGCGGCGCTAGTCCATGAAGTCTCCACGACTTTGCCTGTAGACCAAGCCATCAAGGTGTATTGAACCGTGAGAGTTGAAGATGCGGTAGCCGCAGGGCCAGTACCCACATAAATATCTTTTGTTACCAAAGTTGTCGGCGGTGTACCACTTGGGGCGGAAATTGTAGGCGCCTTACCTTTATCGCCAGTAACAACTGGAAGAGTGGCATTGCTAGCAGATGCCGCAGCGCTCTGCGAGGCCGCAGGCGTGGGAGTTGCTGATTCGGTCACGGTCGATGATCCATTCGTTGGAGTAGAAGAAGCTGAGGTTGAGACACCACCATCTGTCGTGCATCCAGCTAGCAGAAGCAGGGAAAGTGAACCCACGGTCATTGCTGCGATGGTTTTGCTGGACGGTTTGAACATAAAGACCCCTTCGGTAAATGGCTGGCAAAAGCGTACCAAACCAATATCGTTACCTTATGTCAGACCAGAAGACAGAGCGCTTGCTCAACCTCACCATTGCCCTTCTGGCAACACAGAGATATTTGACCAAATCTGAGATATTCCAGAGCGTTGCTGGTTATAGCGGCGAACCGGAAGCCATGGAGCGGATGTTTGAGCGCGACAAGGATGATTTGCGATCGCTGGGCATTGAAATTGAAGTTCGGGCTGTAGATGCCTTCTTCGAAGATCAGATGGGCTATCGCATCCGGCCATCAGATTACGCTTTAGAGCTTGGTCCCGTTACACCGAGAGAGCTCGCATTAATATCCGTGGCGCTGCAAGGCTGGCGAACTTCAACGCTCTCCCAAAGTTCTCAATCAGCGCTACGAAAACTCCGATCCTTAGGGATCGACACCGACACGGAGCAGTTGGCTATGGATTGGCTCCGTTTTGAAAATGAGCAACCTTCATTCGACTTGCTTTGGGATGCGCTGGAGAAACGACAAGTTGTTGAATTTGGATACATAAATTCTTCATTGCCAGTTCGGCGAGTACAGCCTTACGGTCTCACTCTGCTCCATGGTTTTTGGTATCTCATTGGTTTTGATGTGGACCGGCAGGATATCCGGACCTTCAAAATCGCCCGAGTGTTGACCGCATTCACGTTACATAAAAAAGAACGCAGCTACGAAATCCCGGATGATTTCTCTCCTGCGAAGTATCTCGAGCCGGATGCCGAGGAAGATGTCAGTACAGCAATTGTGCATATCCGTAAGAACCAGTGCTTAACTCTCCGTCTCGAGGGAGAAGTAGAACTCCTGGACGACGATTGGGATGAGATAACTATCCGCTACCAACACAAAGAACCTTTGCTCCGCAAAATTCTTTGGTTTGGCCCAGATGCAAAGATTATTTCACCACCTGAATTAATTTCTGCAGCAGTCAATGCCCTCAAAGCGGGTGCGAAATGAGCGAGAGTGCCCTTGATCGTACTTCTCGGGCCCTCGATCTCATTCCTTTTATTGTCGAAAATCCTGGCGTCTCCATCGAAGAACTTTCTCAAGTATTTGGATCCACTCCCAAAGAAATTACGAAGGACCTGAATCTTCTTTTTGTATGTGGCTTGCCTGGATATTCGCCACTTGAATTGATTGACCTAGCCTTCGAGGATGGATATGTCTCTGTGATCGATCCACAGACATTAGATAAACCTCGCAAATTGTCGCGTCGCGAGATTTTTGCCGTTATTTTAGGACTTGAAGCAATGACTTCTCTGCGCTCCCCAGACGACCCGTTGCGGCAAGAAATCGAGGCGCTGAGAGCAAAACTTGCCACTCTCATTTCGGATGTGAACTTGAAGATTGCATCGCTCAAAGTAGGAACAACCCCTACGCCTTTCCTTGCAGATATTGAAGCGTCACTTCGTGAACGTACGTTGCTCGACATTAACTACCTCAGCGGTCATCGCGATACCCAAAGCTTGAGAACGATTCGTCCCAACTTTCTTTATATCGAAAATGGTTTTCTTTATCTTCGAGCTTTTTGTCTGACTTCAAGTGGCGAGCGCACTTTTCGGGTCGACCGGATTCTCTCCGTGGCAAAGAGCAATCAGGCCACTTCAACTTCCTCAGCAGCAACCGAACCCCCTATGACGGATCTCTTTCCCATCATCGAAATTGGCGAACGCTCCCGAGGTTTTCTCGAGGAAAACCGCCACCTTTTGGAGATTTCCGAAGATTTTTCCTATCCCGTTGTTACGCCTATCGCCGTTTCAGATAGTGAATGGTTGCTGCGCACCGCCTTAGGACACGGGGGAGGGCTGAACATTGTGGCCCCGGCCGAGTTGGCAGCCGAGTTGGCAGCCCGCAGAAGTGAAACTTTGGCCCTGTATGGGTAGGTTTACGCCCAAACCAGCCTAAGCACAGTATCTAGAGGTACTATCTGCGCAGGAATCCCGGTCGCCAGACCGTGCAAAAGTCTCACGATTGGAAGTTTCATGTTTCTGAAAGAGCCAAGTCACATTCTTATTCTGCTCATTGTTCTTGTGCTTCTTTTTGGAGCCAAGCGTTTGCCAGATTCCGCACGCGCGCTCGGACGTTCACTCCGTATCTTTAAGAGTGAAGTCAAGGAACTCAGCCCAGAGGAGAAGAAGGCAAACCCTGACTCTGGCGAAACCCCTCCAGCTAACTAAAGGGTCCCATGGACGCTCACGAGAGCGGTCGTATGCCACTCGTAGAGCACTTTCGTGATCTACGGAAACGAGTCGTACGAGCTGCCTTAGCTATTGTTATAGCCTCTGGTTTCGGCTGGGCTTTTTACGGCAAGATTATTAATACTCTGGCTGCTCCGGTTTGTGATCTCAAATCTGCCCAGAAGTCTGGAGCCACTCATTGCGGAACTTTGTATATCAATGGCGTACTTGGGCCATTGAATTTGCAGATCAAAGTCGCACTGCTCACCGGAGTCATCATTTCTGCACCCATTTGGATCTACCAATTATGGGCCTTTGTCGCTCCCGGCTTACATAAGAAGGAAAAGCGTCGTTCCATTGCCTTCATCGCTGTCGCGACGCCCTTCTTTGCCTTTGGCGCCACCCTTGGATACATCATCCTTCCCGTTGCCGTTCGAGTGCTTCTCGGGTTTACTCCTGGATCGCTCTCCAATTTAGTCCGCTTCGATGACTACCTCGACTTTGTACTTCGCGTGATCTTGCTTTTTGGTGGAGCCTTCGAGCTTCCCGTTTTCTTGGTATCCCTTAACTTGGCTGGCGTTCTCACCGGCCGCGGAATTCTCAAACCTTGGCGATTTGCAATATTTGGTATCGCGCTCTTTACCGCCATGTTCACCCCGACAGGCGATCCACTTACCATGTCTCTGTTGGCACTTCCTTTGATCTTGTTCTATTTCGCAGCCGGTGGCATCGCCTTATTGGTAGATCGCAAACGAGCAAAGAAGATTTCGACAATTGGCGACGACGAAGCTTCGAGCATTGACGATGCTGGCGCGATAGACGAGAGCGACTAAATATGCGCTGGGCCATCATCGTAAATCCGCACTCGGGAAAACACCGCGCCCTCGCCTTAGGTCACGAAGTACGTGAATTGGCAGCTGCGCAAAATATCGAAATCACTTGGATTTCCGGTGCTTCTGCGGATGAAAGTGCTCGTGCGTTCAAGGATGCGATCGCCACGAATTCCATCAATGCAGTTGTCGTTGTGGGAGGAGATGGTTTAGTAAATCTTGCCATCCAAGAACTAGCAGGCACCACGATCCCTATGGCAGTTGTGGCTGCTGGCACCGGCAACGACTTTGCCAGATCTAGTAAAACTTTCGGATTGACCCCCATTCAACTTTTTGAACTAATTACCACCCAGAGCCCGGTTGCCATTGACGCCGGACGAGTATCCGTTGCAGGTAAAGATCGTTGGTTCGTGCAAATTCTCAGTACTGGTTTCGATTCCATGGTGAATGAACGAGCCAATAGATTTCATCGCTTAAAAGGGAAAATGAAGTACAACGTAGCCACCGCTCTCGAGTTGCCTAAATTCCAACCAAAGAGCTACTCCATCGTGGCTGATGGTCGAGAAATAATCACCAAAGCCATGTTGGTCGCTATCGCCAATGGCGCAACGTACGGGGGCGGAATGCAGATCTGTCCTAACGCTGATCGAAACGATGGCCTCTTCGATGTTCTCGTGCTGCATCCCGTACCTAAGCTTGAGTTCATTCGGGTTTTTCCCAAAGTCTTTAAAGGTACTCATGTAACACACCCAAAAGTCGAACTCTTTCGAGCGCGAACTATTTCTATTCAAGCCGATGCAGTCGCATATGCCGATGGTGAGCGCTACGGGGATTTACCGCTGAAAGCCGAATCGATTCCGCAAGCGCTATACACCTGGGTTCGTTAAGTGCCCGAAAAGGATGTTCTGCTCTCGCCATCGGAGAGATACGCCGCCAGTCGAGTGCGGGATTCACATAAAAAGACCGCCCAATTTGCTGACCTGTATCCCTTCTCCTTAGATGACTTTCAGGTCGAAGGTTGCCATGCGCTCGAAGATGGTTACGGTGTTTTGGTTGCCGCCCCCACCGGGGCGGGCAAGACCGTCGTCGGGGAGTTCGCCGCTCATTTGGCTATGGCTGAAGGAAAGAAATGCTTCTACACGACACCCATTAAGGCGTTATCGAATCAGAAATTCCAAGATCTCACTTCCCTGTATGGGGAATCAAAGGTTGGGCTTTTGACGGGGGACACCAGCTTTAATTCGGAGGCACCCATCGTCGTGATGACCACTGAAGTTTTGCGCAACATGATTTATTCCGGATCTGCCACCCTTTCAAATTTGAAATATGTCGTGATGGATGAAGTTCACTATTTGGCGGATAAATTTCGTGGAGCAGTATGGGAAGAAATCCTGATTCATCTTCCAGAGAGCGTTCAAGTCGCATCGCTGTCGGCCACAGTTTCCAATGCCGAGGAGTTCGGCGACTGGCTCCAAACAGTGCGTGGAGACACCAAGGTCATCGTTTCTGAAGTCCGTCCGGTTCCGTTGTATCAACACGTGCTCTTTGGGAATCGGCTGTTAGATCTTTTTGTCGACGGCGGAAAAGTCAATGCTGAGATTCTTCGTTTAGAGCGCGAGTCTTTCAAACAAGTCAGAGTCAGCCAAGGCGCAAATAAGGGCACCAAAAATAATTGGCGGAATAATTCTCAGTTGACGCCAACCATCCGGTCCCTGTCACGTCCTGAAGTAATTGACAAATTAGATAGAGAAGGTTTGCTGCCGGCTATCACCTTTATTTTCTCCCGAAAAGCCTGCGATGCGGCAGTGCATCAATGTCTCACCGCGGGAATCAAGCTCACGACTTCAGATGAACGATCTGAAATCCGTCAGGTAATTGCTCGTTCTATTCGCAATATTCCCGAAGAAGATTTGTTAGTCCTCGGTTTTCACGAGTGGTCCGAAGCCCTTGAGCGCGGAATAGCGGCCCACCATGCTGGTCTACTTCCTACTTTCAAAGAAACCGTCGAAGAATTATTCCAGCGGGGATTGGTGAAGGCGGTCTTTGCAACCGAAACACTCGCTTTAGGAATCAATATGCCGGCCAGAACCGTAGTTATGGAAAAGCTAACTAAATGGAATGGCGAATCTCATGTCGCAGTTACTCCGGGGGAGTACACGCAACTAACCGGTCGCGCTGGCCGCCGTGGAATCGATATCGAAGGTAATGCAGTAATTCTTTGGACTAAGGATGTGGATTCCGGTTCGGTTGCTGGTTTGGCTTCAACGCGCACCTACCCACTTCGCAGTTCATTCAAGCCTACGTACAACATGACGATCAATCTCATATCTCAGTTCGGCGCCGAACGAGCACGTACTTCCCTAGAGTCTTCTTTTGCGCAATTCCAAGCAGACAAAGCTGTTGTGGGTCTGGCCAGGCAGATCAAGCGCAACGACAATGCCATCGCTGAACTCGCTTCCGATATCAACTGCCATCTCGGCGATTTTCTCGAATATTCCGATCTGCGAGCACATATATCTGATTTAGAGAAATCGTTGAATAAACGTTCCCGCCCTAAGCGCCTTGAACGTGAGGCGGAGATCCTTGAATTTCGGAAAACCTTGCGCGCCCATCCCTGTCATGGTTGCGCAGAACGCGAAACGCATTCACGCATCTCCGAGCGCATGCAACGACTCAAACGTGAAAATCGTGGACTGGCAGAGAGAGTCGATAACCGAACCAACGTGATCGCAAAGCGTTTTGATTTAGTTAAAGTCATGCTCGAGCGTTTTGGTTATATCGAAAATGGTGAGATCACGAAGTGGGGAAAGTTGCTTTCCAAGATTTATGGGGAAACCGATTTTCTCATTTCGCAAATGATCAGACTCGGTGCATTCGACAACCTGGATGGCCCGGAGTTGGTTTCGGTCTTATCTGCATTTCTCTATGAGGCGCGCAAGGAAGAATCTCCAAAAATCCCTCGCGGAGCCGTACAAGAAGTGCTGGCGGAATTAGTGAAGCAATGGAATGTTATTCACGAGGAAGAGATTGAAATTGGCCTAGAACCTTTACGCGAGCCTGATATGGGATTTTGTTTCGCCTCTTACCGTTGGGCCAGCGGCCATTCGCTGACGGCCATCTTAAAAGGAACCGAACTCACAGTGGGCGACTTCGTTCGTTCTATGAAACAGATCATCGATTTACTTCGCCAACTTTCCATTGCTTCTCCACACTTAGAGAAGACTGTCACTGAGGCTTTGAAACGTATCGACAGGGGAGTGGTTGCATACGCGGGAGCAGTTCTATGACACTTATGTTGATTGACAGTGCCTCTCTTTGGTACCGCGCTTACTACGGCATGCCTGATACTTTGGTGGCTCCAGACGGAACTCCAGTTAATGCGATCCGTGGGTATCTTGATATGACTGCACGGCTCATTTCTCTCTACCGTCCAAATCGAATTGTTGCCTGCCTAGAAGGCGATTGGCGACCGACTTGGCGCGTAGAACTCTTTCCTGCGTACAAAGCCAATCGTCTCAATTCAGAAGGTGAAGAGGAAGAGCCCGACCTTCTTACTCCACAAATTCCAATTTTGCTCGATCTCCTAGACGCCTTTGGAATTCCACTGGTAGGCGTGGATGACTACGAAGCTGATGACATCATCGCTTCCTTTAGCGTTTCCGAGCCCGGACCAACTCGCATCATCACTGGTGATCGCGATCTTTTTCAATTAGTGGATGACAAACGTGATGTCTCCGTTGTCT
>CANBRH010000006.1 GCA_947371865.1 Actinomycetota bacterium | reverse complement strand
AGATTGGCGCCAAGGCGCAAGCCCTCGCCGGGAAAAGTTCAACGGAGATACTTACTTATTATTTTCCCGGAACCCAAGTCAACTCCGTTGATGACGGTGGACTGATTCGAGTGAACGTCGGTCACCAACTCACGACCGCCACTTTAGCTCTAGATAAAAAGTTTCCTTCGGCCGCACTTCAGATCATCAAGGGAGATGTGGCGCAAGGAGTTCCGCTGGCATTCGCTACGTCACCGTCTATAGGCGGGTATGCACTTGGCTCGACATATAAATTTTCTATCGTGGGTAAGAATGTGCACGTTGTCATCGCAGGTACCGGCAATCCAAAGTTTTCCAGCGACTCGACCCTCTTCACCATTCGTTGGTCTGGGACAGAATCACTCGATCCCGCCGCAAAAGGCGCTGTGGTTTTAAACAGTGGCCTCGCTTCATCGCGCCTTCGCTATGGACAGTTGCAAGTGCGTGCGGTGCCGATTACAAAGGTCGGGTATCGGTTGGAATTTACTGACACGATGCGCGTCCAAGACGAATATCTCTACGGAATTAGCGAAGTACCGTCCTCATGGCCGCAAGCGGCACTGCAGGCTCAAGCAGTTGCTTCCCGCACTTATGCCGTGAATCGAATGGGGAAGATTAGAAAAGAGTGCGACTGTCAGATTTATAATTCGAAATACGATCAGGCTTACATCGGTTATGCAAAAGAGACTGAACCTAAGTACGGAAAGTTATGGAAAACCGCGGTAGATGCCACTGTGACTGATTCGACTCATGCACAAGTAATTACGTATAAAAGTAAACCAATCAATGTCTATTTCTTCTCTTCCAGCGGCGGTCAAACGCAACGCAGCGAAGATGTGTGGGGCACAAAATTTCCTTATCTCACCAATGTGGCTGATCCGTGGAGCCTTGATGCGACTTTAAATCCGAATTACGCGCATTGGACTCGCTCTATTTCGCAAGCCACGATGGCGGCAGCCTTTGGTCTTCCTGACGTTACAAAATATGAAGTGGCGAATCGATCGACCGCAAACGCAGTGCTTTCGGTATTTGGGATTGCAAGTGATGGCACGACCAAAATGCTGAACGTAAGTGACTTCAAAGTCGCATTGAAATTGCCATCTTCTTGGTTTGATATCCCACCCGTGGTGACACCAACACCTTCTGCAACGGAAACGCCAACGCCAACGCCAAGCGCTAGCTAATTGCTGTGCAGGACCGAATTTAATCCATCCCATTGCCCGCTCTTAGGCAAAACTTCTAAGGAACCATCCTGGGAATTTCGTCGAAATATAAGTTGATTGGCGCCAGAGAGTTCGCGAGCTTTTACGGCCCCGCCATCAGGCAACTTAATTTTCGAACCAGCGGTGATGTAAACCCCAGCTTCAACAATGCAGTCATTGCCGAGGGAAATTCCTAATCCCGAATTTGCTCCCAGTAAGGAGCGTTCACCAATGGAGATTACTTCTTTGCCGCCACCGCTGAGGGTGCCCATGATGGAGGCGCCACCACCGATATCTGAACCATCTCCCACGACGACCCCAGCGCTGATGCGACCTTCGACCATGGATTTTCCTAGAGTTCCGGCATTGAAGTTAACGAATCCTTCATGCATCACCGTGGTGCCAGAGGCTAAGTGCGCACCTAGTCGAACACGATCAGCATCGGCAATACGTACGCCTTCGGGGATCACGTAGTCAACCATGCGTGGAAATTTGTCAACGGCAAAAATAGTGAGCTGACCCAAGGCGGCACGTAACTTGGGCGCAATCGAATTAAAGGTGGAGAGCAGGCACGGGCCAGCAGATGTCCACACCACGTTGTTGAGTATTCCGAATGTGCCATCGAGATTGGCGCCATGTGGCGTGATGATGCGATGAGAAAGCAAGTGCAAGCGCAGGTATACATCTGGAACCGATGTCGGTGCAGCCGCGAGATCAATTTCAAGAGCGACAATGTGACGGGTAATTTGTCGGAGCGCATCTGGTTCAGAAAGCCCGGCAAGATCAGGTGCGCTCTGAGAGCTGATGCTCCCTAAACCAAGATGGGAGTAATAGGTGTCGAGAACAGAGCCATCAGCGGCAATTGTTGAAATCCCATAACCGTATGCGCTCGTCATGCCAGAACATTAGCAAAGGTTCTAGACTGCGATATATGAACGAAGCGAAACCTGATTCTCGAAAACCTAGAGTTGCGGTCTACTGCGCTTCATCGCCATCGTTGGATCAAAAATACTTAGATCTTGCCCACGATTTAGGCAAAGGAATCGGCGAACGTGGTTGGGATTTAGTCTGGGGTGGAGGCAAGACCTCCATGATGGGAGCCGTTGCGCAAGGTGCCCGTGAAAACGGTGCGCTCACCTTTGGAGTAATTCCTGAAAAACTTATTTCAGTGGAATTCGCGGACGGCGCTTCGTCCGAGTTACACGTTGTTAAAGATATGCGCGAGCGTAAGGGGCTCATTGAAACTATGTCCGACGCCTTTGTGGCTCTTCCAGGTGGTATCGGCACGTTAGAAGAGCTTTTTGAAATATGGGTTGGAAGATATTTAGGATTCCATGCAAAGCCCGTTCTCGTCTGCGATCCGTTCGACGTATATACGCCAATGCAGGCTGCGCTCAAACATTTGAAAGAATTGGAATTTATGAAATCGGGCCAAGAAGAGAAGATCGCTTGGTGCATTGATGTACCCACAACTTTAGATACTCTCTCGCAAACTCTTGCTTCTTCCACTTTATAAATGAAGCTCTCCGAATTTCGTGTCCAGCTAGATATCGTCGACCGGACTTCTCCACTGCAGATAGAAGAGGTATGGAAATATCTCGTTAATTGGGAGCGGCAATCCGAGTGGATGTTGCAGACCAAAGTCTGGGCTAACCAGGAAAGTGGCAATGCGCTCGGACCAAGAATTGTGGCCTTCACCGGCCCAAGGGCAGATCGCTTCCCGATCGCGGGGCGGGCTCGAGGTCTTCGCCGCCTAGGCCTACTCGATGAAATGCTGGTGACCCAATGGCAGCCGCCAACTTATTGCGCAGTCGAGCATGTAGGAAAACTTCTGAAGGGCCGCGGAGATTTCCGGCTCGAGGAGATTGAGGGCGGGGTCCGTTTCCACTGGTTTGAAGAGGTTTATGCCCCATGGCCCGTACTTCTTCTGTTGCGCCCCGGCATACTTATTGGAGTACATATTTCGTTGCGGCGCTTCCGGAAACTACTAGTTCACAGGGTCGCCTAGTAACCTGAGGGGTGTGGCTGTAAATACCCTCTCCGAGCTGATTGCCAGCCTGCCAGAGGAAGAGCGAGCCATATTGACCTTGCACTACCTCCGGTCCCAGAGTCCTGCTGAGATTGCTGAACTTCTCCATGTGCCCGAACGAGCTGTTTCCTCGGTCATTTCCAGCGCCAAAGCCCGGTTACTTTCCGCCTTAATCGTCGATTTCCAGCGTTAGGAAGCCGATTTCCCACCTGCCCCATCAATGCGAGATACTTCTCCCTACGCAATCAGAGATTTCCCATTTTGGTCGATTTACTCGCATATAAGGAGTCACTACATGGCAGCCATGAAACCACGAACTGGTGATGGACCCATGGAAGTCACCAAGGAAGCTCGCAGCCTCGTCATGCGTATTCCACTCGAGGGTGGTGGCCGTCTGGTCGTCGAACTCAACGTTGAAGAAGCGACAAATCTCGGCAATGCTCTTCAGGCAGCAGTTGCCCTCGTTAAGAAGTAGTAGTTCGCTAACCTCTCGTCTGTGAAGCAAAAGCCCGATCTTTCGTTTAAGACCACTGTTGGCTGGGCTGGAGTTGATGCCGTTGCCTTAGGCGTTCACGCTGGAAATCAGATCACCAAATCCCCAGTTCTCACTGGACTGACCGAACTTCTCGGCTTTGACCAGGAAGAACCCTTCCGTCAGTGGCCAGAATTTACGGGCAAACCCGGAGAAATTATTGAACTCCCGGTTGCTCACTCCAAGTATCCGATTACGCGCGTCTATTTAGTTGGAGTCGGGTCGGGGGCAACTTCCGACCTGCGCAAAGCCGGAGCCGCACTGGGGCGAAAGGTGAAGAGCTCGGGCAAGGTGGTTATTGATGCTTGTCTGGTTGCGCGAAAATCTCCTTCTCGGCCAGAGAGAGATGCAGCAATCGCGCACTCGGTGGCGCTGGTTTCTTCCAGTTACCTTTGGAATTTGAAAACGGCCACTTCTGGGACACCAGCAAAATTTATTATTTTTGGAAATTATGAGAAAGAAGTTGGTTACGCCAAGGTTCTGAGTGATGCCGTATGGCGCGCTCGCGATTTAATCCATACGCCATCAAATATCAAAAATCCAGCCTGGATGGCCGTTCAAGCGAAATCAATGATCACTAAATCTAAATCGAGGGATTTGAGCATTGAAGTCATAAGCGGAGCCGCACTGAAAGAGTTTGGTGGTCTCTACGCGATCGGAAACTCTTCCCCAAAACCCGGACCACGATTTATCAAAGTTTCGTATGCACCAAAAGGTTCGCGCAACTGGCCGCACGTTGTATTAGTCGGTAAAGGCATTACCTATGATACCGGTGGGATTTCACTGAAACGTCCATACGATGTGATGCAACCGATGAAGAGCGATATGTCTGGTGCCGCCGCCGTATTGTCGACGGTCATCGCTATGCCAGAGATCAAACCCAAAGTGAGAGTCACTGCACTCTTAATGTGTGCCGAGAATTCCTTATCTGGCACTTCCGCTCGCCCTTCCGATGTCATCACTCAATATGGCGGAACCACAGTAGAAGTAATAAACACTGATGCCGAAGGTCGGTTAGTGCTTGCCGATGGCTTGGCTTACGCCGATCGCAACCTCGATCCCTCCTATTTAATTGATGTCGCAACCTTGACCGGTGCTGCCACATTGGGTCTCAGTCGCCACTACGCCGCGATGTATAGCCATAATTCCACTTTGCTCACAGCCTTTTCGCGTGTGGGTGAACGAATTGGAGATCGAGTTTGGCCCATGCCGCTTGTCGATGAGTATCGAGTTTCGCTGCAGAGCACTGTCGCGGACTTTAATCACACAGCCGAAAAACCTGATTTCAAAGGTGGTTCGATTACGGCCGCACTCTTCTTAGAACATTTCGCTGGCAAGCGAAATTGGGTCCACTTCGATATTGCCGGGCCGGCTCGAGCCGATAACGATGCTGGCGAAAATCCCAAAGGCGGCACAGCATTCGGTGTTCGGTTATTAATTGATTGGATTGCCTCACTATGAGTCTGACCAATCGCGGAGATATGTCAGCCTTTGCCGAAAGCTATCCTCACGAAGATATTTTTATGCAGCAAGCACGAAATAACGGTGCCGAAATTGGTTCTGGTAATCCATCGACAGCAGTCTGTGGTTTTATTAAATTTATTGTGCAACTTGCACAAGCTCGATCTGTTGTCGAGATCGGAACTGGTTCTGGGGTAAGCGGATTATGGATTTTTCAAGGCCTGGCTAAAGATGGTCTTTTAACTTCCATAGATACCGAACGCGAAAATAGCTCCAGCGCCCGAAAAGTTTTTGAAGAAGCCGGACTTTCTGCCCAGCGCTATCGTTTGATTACCGGAAACATTATTGATGTCGTCGGAAAACTTGCAGATCAAAATTATGATGTCATGATTGTTAGACCGGCTCAAGATCTTTTTGATGTCATTCAAGAGGGGTATCGACTTCTTAATTCTCACGGTGTCCTCATAATTGACTATGCCTTGGGTGGCGGCAAGGTCGCCGACCCCACCCAGCGGGACTTCGATACCATCTCCCGGCGCGATGCCATTAGAGCGATTAAAGAAGATTCCCGGTGGAATTCGACGCTGCTTCCACTTGGGGCAGGCGTACTTGTAGCCACCAAGAATTGACCCATTTCTAGGTTTAAGTTTTATTTTGGCTAGTTCTCATCTTTTATTAGGCTTTACTCAGTAGACATTACTTCGGTTAGGGACGTTTGTTTCACGCTTGATTATTGGGGGACTGAATTGAGCATAGAAGAGCCAATGGCACCACGAGAGAATTCCGCAACTCCGCCTTCTGATACGCCATGGTGGACAACTCCGACGCCACTTGAGCACGCACCTTTTCATTCGTACGAGCCGGCGCACGTTTCTACGCCTCACCCACCTGTTCCAGCTCGCCGATCCATTGGGTTAGGACTCGTAGTGTTGATTGCCATTCTTGCTGGAGCGGTTGGTTCAGTTGCTGGTCGAGCCTTTAATTTTGCAACTGGTTCCACACATTTAGTGAGCACTCACTCCAATATTGAACGCGCCGCAAACTCGATCGCCGGAATTGCCGCCCGAGTCTCTCCATCAGTTGTTTCAGTTTCGGTCGAATCCGCTGCAGGCGGGGATACTGGTTCCGGATTTTTTATAGACACCAACGGTTATATCTTGACCAACAATCACGTCGTTGAAGCCGCTGTTACCGGAGGCGGAACTATCACGGTTAATCTGCAAAGCGGAAAAAGTTTTCCCGCCAAGATAGTTGGACGCGATGCTGCTTATGATCTTGCAGTACTCAAAATTGAAGTCGCTGATGCTCCTGCTTTAACTTTGGGAAATAGCGACGATGTAAAAGTCGGTGACGCAGTCATTGCCATTGGGTCACCTCTTGGTTTGGCAGGAACGGTTACCTCAGGAATCATCAGCGCAAAGGATCGAGCCGTGACTGCCGGAAGTGGCAGTGGTGAGAGCTCCTTTATTAATGCCTTACAGACAGATGCCGCGATCAATCCGGGAAATTCCGGCGGCCCATTGGTGGATTCGGCGGGCGCAGTAATCGGCGTCAACTCAGCTATCGCATCTTTAGGTTCCAGTTTTAGTGGCCAGTCAGGTTCCATTGGTCTAGGTTTTGCTATACCTATTAATCAAGCCAAGAAGACCGCCGAACAGCTGATCAAGACCGGCACTTCCACTCATCCCATCATCGGCCTTTCGCTCGATAACAGCTTTACCGGAATTGGGGCAAAAATCGCCACCACAGCCGATTCCATACTTCCGGGAGGCCCAGCTGAAAAGGCGGGATTGCGCGCAGGAGATGTCATTACCGCCATCGATGGCCGAGCGGTGGCGAGCGCCGACGAACTCATAGTGGCGGTTCGTACCCACAATGTTGGCGATGCCGTAACGCTTACCTTTAAGCGGGATGGCATAACCAAAGAAGTCACCCTGAAATTGATTGCGAAGAAGTAGTTTTTACTACCGACTACTCTTAATCCATGTTCAATATCGGTGCCGGTGAGTTCATCATGCTGGCAGTGCTGGCCATGATTTTGGTTGGTCCTGACCGCCTGCCTCAAGTTGCATCTGAGGCGGCAAAAATAGTGCGCAAACTTCGCTCTCTGTCGCAAGCTGCTACTGCTGAGCTTCGCGAAAACCTGGGACCTGGTTATGAGGATTTACAAGTCACAGATTTGCATCCAAAGAAGTTCATCAAAAAGCACATCGGTGATGTTCTAGATGACGCTAACCCAATAGCTGAAATAGAGGCAATAAAGAAGTCAGCGAAGATTGACCCAGACTTATTATGAGCAATGAATCCATCATTGCAGCAGCCCATGCTGCCTTAGCCACAGTTTCAGACCCAGAGCTGCATCGCCCGTTACCTGATTTAGGAATGGTCGAGTCAGTGCATTTTTCCACTGGCGTTATCTCAGTAAAGATTTTGCTTACTATTTCAGGTTGTCCAATGCGCGATCGCTTGCAAAGTGATGTCGTCACCGCACTCTCCAGCATTGATGGTGTCACATCCATCGAACTTGAATTTGGCACAATGAATGAAGAACAGAGAAATAATGTAAAGAAATTATTACGGGGCGGTCGCGAGAAATTCATTCCCTTCGCTCAACCTGATTCACTGACGCGAGTTCTAGGAATTGCATCTGGAAAGGGTGGCGTTGGTAAATCTTCTGTTACCGTCAATCTTGCTGTAACCGCGGCAGCCAAAGGACTGAAAGTTGGCATCCTAGATGCCGATGTTTACGGCCATTCGATTCCACGGCTCATGGGAATTCTCGATCGCCGGCCAACTGCCATCGATCAAACCTTTATTCCAGTTGAGAATTTTGGCGTCAAAGTAGTTTCTATGGAGATGTTTAAGCCCGAGCGTGCCGACCCCATTGTTTATCGTGGTCCGCTTCTTCATCGCGTGCTTGAACAACTGCTGAGTGATGCATATTGGGGAGACCTGGATTTACTACTTCTGGATTTGCCACCAGGGACTGGCGATATTGCTATCTCTTTAGGCCAGCTCATTCCGGGCTCTGAAATTTTGGTTGTAACTACCCCTCAGGTGGCAGCTGCTGAAGTATCCGAACGAGCCGGACGAGTGGCGCATCAACTGAAACAACATATTCTTGGAGTTGTCGAAAATATGTCAGATTCGGCCTGTCCTTCCTGCGGCGAGCCCATCTCTATTTTTGGAAGTGGCGGCGGAGAGGCGACAGCTGAACGGCTCTCGGCTCTAGTCGGCGCAGAAGTTCCGCTGTTAGCCAAGATTCCCTTTGACATCGCCCTGCGTGAAGGTGGCGACCAAGGGATGCCTATCTCTTTGGCTGCCCCAGATTCAGCGGCCGCGCAAGGATTTGCGCAGCTCTTGGAAAAATTGATGATCCGACCAAAATCAATTGTTGGCATTCCGTTAACCCTGCACACCTAGACTTAGCGCATGACTCGCGCCCAGACCCCCGTAACTGGGATAAATACGGTTGCGCGCAAAATCGTTGGTCGCCGAGACTCGGTACTTGCTCGAAAAAATATTAGGGAATCTTTAGTCTCGGTCGCTGGCCTCATCGGCCGTCCAGTCAAAGATCTCGACGGCCGCGATATCGGTAAATTGGTAGATGTTGTAGTTCGACATGGCGAGGAAACATACCCGCCGGTTTCTGGCCTCATCGTTAAAGTCGGAAATCGAAAATCTTTTATCAATGGTGCCCGAATTTCCTCATTGAATAAGGATGAGATTCGGCTTTCCACGACAAAGATAAATCTAGAAGACTTTAAACGCCGCGAAGGCGAGTCATTGCTGGATGCCGACGTTATCGATCACCAAATCGTCGATGTCGATGGATTGCGAGTAGTTCGTTCCTCAGATCTCTACTTAGCGCCATTTGATCGCGAGATTCGAGTCGTGGGAGTAGATATCTCGTTTGTTTCATTCCTCCGTCGCATCTTCCCCGGTTCGATTCGTCGTACTCCAACTCCAGAGCACGTTGTTGACTGGGCAACCGTGGCTTCACTCGCTGACGGTTCTGGCGTGGTGCGAACCTCGGGTTCGCGCGCGGTGCTTAGCCAGTTACGGCCGGCCGACCTTGCTGACCTTATTGAAGACTTAGCCGGTCGCGAGCAAGGTGCCTTGATTGAACTCCTTGATCCAGAACTTGCTGCTGATGCCCTCGAGGAAATGGAGGAAGAGGAACTCCAAGGTTTGATTCGTGGCTTAACATCCGAGCGCTCTGCGGATTTGTTAGCACGTATGGAGCCCGATGAGAGCGCCGAAGTTCTTCGAGATCTCGATGTGGAACACCGCGAAAGTATTTTGGGAGAGATGGATTCGGCACTCGCTGGCCAACTACGAAAATTGGTCTCCTTTGATGAGACATTGGCTGGTGGAATAATGACCACCCACATTCTTATTGTTCGCGAAAATGACACGGTAGCTTCAGCGTTAAAACTTCTTGTCAGTAATCGTGAGCGTGATATTTCCGATGGGGTAGTTGTTGTTGATTCTCGAGGGAAGTTAGTTGACCATATTCAAGTCATTGAACTTGTTGCCGCGAAAAGTACAGCGCTACTTTCGACATTAATAGGTCCGCCGTATCCCACTGCAATTCAGCTTGATACTCCTTTGGATGAAGTTGTCGAAGAGTTTTCCAATAACCGCGGTTCATCGGTCATTGTTGTCGATGAAAAGAACAAGCCGGTCGGAAGAATTCTCGCCGACGACCTTGTGGATGCGCTTGCTTCCCTTTCCGAACGTCGAGGTTTCTCTCCCGGTAGTGGTTCGCTTTCATGAGTGAAGTTAAGAAGACCGCTACCAAGCGGCCAGGTACGCCTGCCATTTCTCCGCGCAAGATTCGTCTAGCCGCGCTCTTATCGGTAATGGGACCAGGCGTCATAGCCGGTCTGTCAGATGACGATCCTGCTGGTATTACGACCTATTCGGTGCTGGGCGCCAAATATGGCTATCAAATGCTTTGGGTCTTGGTCGCTTCGACCGTTGCTTTGATTCTTTTCCAAGATCTTGGTGCTCGCATTGGTGTAGTTACTCGTCAAGGATTAATTGGTCTAGTACGTCAAAAATACGGGGCTAGGTCTGGTGTCCTTAGCGCAGTGGCGCTCATCTTGGCCAACATCGGGACAATGACCGCCGAATTTGCAGGTATTGCTGCTGCTGGACAACTCTTTGGATATTCGCGATATGTCACTGTTCCGGTTGCTGCGCTTCTTGTTTCGTTTTTGGTCCTGAGAGGATCTTTCACTCGAGTTGAAAAAGTCTTCTTTTTGCTCTCGGCAGTTTTCCTTTCCTATGTTATCGCCGGATTTCTCTCTCATCCCGATTGGGGCAAGGCCTTTCACGGCATGGTCGTGCCTTCAATGCCCTTTACTCGAGATGCTGTTTTTATTGCGACGGCAACTTTAGGAACAACGTTGGCACCGTGGGGATTAGCCTTTATTCAATCTTATGCAGTCGATAAGCGCCTGACTCGCGACGATCTCAAATTACTTCGGGTAGATGTATGGACTGGTTCCATGCTGACCGGAATTATCGGATTCTTTGTCATCATCACCTGTGCCGCAACCCTGAATAAACAACATATCTCTATTCAAGATGCTTCCGATGCCGCCGCCGCTCTCAAACCTCTTGCCGGAACTCTGGCCAAGGATCTTTTTGCCATCGGATTAATTGGAGCGGCGTTACTTGCCGCATCCATTCTTCCCTTGTCCACCGCGTATTCCGTTTCAGATCTGACCGGCCGCCCAGCAGCCTTAGATGATGGCCCGCGCGAAGCGCCACTTTTCTACGGCACCTTTGCTGCCATCACAGTTCTCTCTGCCGTTTTGATCCTAATTCCTGGCGCTCCGCTCATCACGATTTTGGTGTTAACTCAGATTCTCAATGCCGTGCTCCTTCTTCCGCTTCTCCTTTATATGTTTGGTATTTCCCGGGACAAGCGCCTGATGGGTGAGTACGTCTCATCAAAAACTATGCGCATTATTTATGGCGTCATTATCGCTGTCGTCTTTGTCTGCGTAGCTTGCATGCTCTGGTTCACCGTTCACTAAATGAGTATCGATAACCACAACGCGCTACCAGAAGGTCGCGATATTGCTTTCCTCGCTCTCGGTGTCGTCGGGATCGGTACATCTGGCCCAGTTATTGCTCTCAGCACTATGCCCGTGCCCACTCTGATCTTCTGGCGAAATCTTGGTGGGGCGCTTTCGATGTTGCCGTTCGCAGCAAGAAAACGGGAATGGAGGAGTGCCGAACAACGATCAGCCATTAAGTGGTCGCTGTTGTCAGGTGCGCTGTTGGCACTGCATTTCCTTGGGTTCTTCATTGCCATGAGAATGAGTTCGGTTGCAGCAGGGACGGCGTTAACCGCTATGCAACCTATCTTTGCCGCCATATTCCTCAAGATCGGTGGACACGAGATTCCCCGTCAAGCCTGGCTTGGAATGCTTATCGCTTTTCTCTCAGTTCTATTGATCACGGGCGTGGATCTTCATCTTTCCGTTCGAGCTTTTGTCGGAGATCTCTCGGCGTTGGGATGTGCTGCACTAGCCGCTGGCTATGTTTTGATTGGGTCAAAAGCGCAAAGAACACTTTCTACCAGCACCTACACAGTCATTTGTTATGGAATGTGCGCATTAACGGTTCTCCCAGTTTCACTTTTCATCGGTTATCCGCTCGTTCATTTCTCTGCTAAACAGTGGTGGTTAGTTCTTGCTCTGATAGGTGGGGCTCAGTTGCTGGGACATACCATGTTTAATCTTTCGCTGAAACGAGTATCTCCAGCAGTTGTTTCGCTCATTACTTTTTTCGAAGTCCCCGTAAGCGCCATTTTGGCTGCGTGGTGGTTAGGGCAACATCCTGCGGCAGGCATCATCCCTGGGATTATTGGACTTTTAGTTGGCTGTGCCATCTTCGTTCTGCGCACAAAAGTAGCCGAATAATCGCTTCACGATAGATTAACGCCGTGATTGATCTCCATACGCACTCGGCCACTAGCGATGGCACCGATACCCCAGGCGAACTCATTAATAAGGCTTTAGCGAATGGCCTCGATGTAGTTGCGTTGACTGATCACGACACGATCGCTGGCTGGGATGAAGCCGTGCGCTATCTACGCCCCAACTTAGATCTGGTTCTGGGTTCAGAAATATCTTGTCAAACCGAAGATGGTATTAGCGTCCATATGCTGGGCTTGCTTTTTGATCCCGATTACGCGCCGCTTCAAGAAGTCATGGCGCAGACGCGAAACAATCGTCATGGACGGATGGCGAAAATTATTAGGCGTCTCAATGACAATGGCTATCAGATAGAAATGGCTGATGTCTTGGCGCAATTATCGGAAGGCGCAACATTAGGCAGGCCGCATCTTGCCGATGCATTGATTGCCAAAGGATTGGTCAAGAACCGCGAAGAAGCATTTGCTGAACTCCTTCATAACAATTCAAAATTTTATGTTTCCCACTATTCGCCTACTCCTGAAGAAGTTATCCGTCTTATAAAGGGTGCAGGGGGAGTCGCGGTAATAGCCCACCCGTTGGCTTCGCTCCGAGGTCGAACCATAGAACCAGCAGTCATTGCATCTCTCGTAGGCGCGGGTTTGGATGGCATAGAAGTCCACCATCGTGATCAAAATCTGGAAGAACGTGAGCTGCTTTCCAACCTGGCGCAAGATTTTGATTTAGTCGTTACTGGCTCCAGCGATTACCACGGGACAGGTAAACTTAATGTTCTAGCCGAGTCCACAACCGCCCCACATCAGTGGGAAGCCTTGGAATCGCGAGCCCGAGAGCGAAGGGTAATTTCCCTATGAGAAATATGGCTGCTTTATCCGCCGTCACCTTTGGCATTCAAGCATTTGTCACCTTGCTGGTGATTATGGATCCGCCTGGTGCCACCCCAATTTTTCTTTCGCTCGTTTCAGGTCGCAATCAGCGCCAGCGAGTTCGTATGGCTTGGCAAGGCGCCTCAGTTTCCCTATTTGTGATCGTCATCTTTGCCCTCTTTGGGAAATTCATTCTCAGTTATCTGCATATTTCGATCAATGCTCTTCAAGGTGCTGGTGGGTTGTTACTTCTCTTAATTTCTCTTGAACTTCTCACCGGCAAAGATACTTCTGATGTAGCTCACGAGAATGTCAATGTTGCACTGGTTCCACTCGGTACACCACTTCTTGCTGGTCCGGGAGCCATTGTTACGACAATTTTGTATGTTCAATATGCCCATTCTGCAACTCAGAAATTTTCTTTGGCTCTTGCCATTATTGGAGTTCACATTGTTATAGGCGTCACTTTGATGTTCTCAACAAAAATCTTAGGTCTCATTCGCGACTCTGGAGTCACATTAGTTGCGCGGATTGCAGGTCTGTTATTGGCTGCCATCGCTGTTGAAATGGTCGTTCAGTCCATTAAAGGATTCTTCAATTTATGAGCCAAGATTTTCTTTTTGCACCAGAGAGCATCACCCGACGAATTCACTCGGATTCATCGATGTTTGCCGGTGGAATTCGAGCCCTGTTGCAGCAAGCGCTCCACCCCGAGGCGATGGCAGGGGTGGCACAGAATTCCAATTTTCGCGAAGACGCTTGGGGGCGTTTGCAACGTACCGGTGATTATGTGGGTTTGTTGACTTTTGGACCCAAGCAGCAAGCCGAAGCTCTGGCGGCTCGAGTTCGCGGAATTCATTCCAAGCTCGGTTTAGACGATCCTCATCTTCTGCTCTGGGTTCACATGTCCATGGTGGATTCGTTTCTGGATTGTGCTGTGAGATCTGGGCTCAAACTCTCAGATTCCGAGCAAGATCAATATGTAGCGGAGATGGTCATTTTCGCCGAACTTGTTGGGATTGATGCCGGCTCGGTTCCTGCCACTCGCGCAGCGATGGCCAACTACTTTCAAGAAATTCAGCCAGAATTGGCGGCAAGCGATGATGCCAAGCGAGCAGCGCTCTTTTTAACCTTTCCGCCGATGCCCACCGCCCTCCGATTGGGTACCTTGGCCGCTCCGGCATGGGCAGGTATTGCGGCGATCGCTACCGCTTCGTTACCCAACTGGGCTCGAAATTTGTACCACTTGCCCTCTTTTCCAGGTCACGTCATAGCCACAGATCTTGCTCTCCGCCAGCTGCGCGCTTCGATTCAACTCATCCCAGAATCGTGGTTAGGCAATCCCAGTTCAAAATATGCTCAGGGCGCTGAAGTATGACCCGCTTCTTGGCGGTTGTGAATCCGGCCGGCGGAACTGGAAAGACGACTACAGCACATGCGCTAGCAGTCTCTTTTGCAGAATATGGACAGCGGACTCTCTTGGTTGATTGCACTAGCTCTGCCTATTTAACTTTTCTTTTAGGTGTAGAAAACCCAAGAGATACCACTTTTGATTTATTTCAAAATTCTTCCTTCGCCGAATCGGCAATCGTTTCTACCCCGGAAAGATTTTCATTTCTTCCCTCGGATTCTCGAATTTCATATTTGGATCAACGTGAAAAGTCTTTGACTGAAATAGCCAATAATTTTAAGAAGTCATTAGCAAACTTTGACTCACCTTTTGATTTCGTCATTCTTGATACTCCTTCCACTCTCTCGCATACGTGGATGGCCACACTCTTGCTTGCCGACTTTCATTTAGGTGTAACAACGGCAGCTCTGGGAAGTGTTCGTGGAATCATTCAGACCCAAGAAGTTGTTGATGCCTTGCTAAAAAGTTATGGCCCGTCGCCGTATTGGCTGGGGACGCTTCCAACCCAAAGTTCTGGTGATGCCTCAACTCTTGAACTATTGGGAAGCGACTCTAAATTACTTTCACCAGCGATTCCGCGGTCGAGCAGTGTGTTGAGGGCAGAACTCTCAGGCAAGTCAGTACTAAACAATGACAATTCGGGAAGTGTCGCTGTGGCCTATCGCGAGTTGGCTTATTTCTTGTTAGAAGATATTTCTAGTAAGAACTAGAGATTTGCAAAGCCGACTCGGCGCTCGGCAGATTCGCCAACTTCAACAAAGGAAATTTTTGCAGAACTAATAATTGTTTTCCGGCCCTTTGTGTCTTCGAGAACTAGCGCCTCATTCTTCTCCAGTGCATCTTTAACTGTCTTAAGAACGAGATCTTGCGACAATTCGCTCTCGATATTGAGTTCTTGAGAACTGTCGGCAATTCCGATGCGGATATCAGTGTGGTTAGTAGCGCTTTTCTTGGTAGTCATAACTTCAGTTTAGTCATCGATTCGCGAGGGTGCGAGTCAGATTGCCGACTTTGGGAAGCCTGAAATACCGCGCCACAGGAGATTGGAAACAAGTTCGCCGGCCACTTCGCGATTTATTTTTCCATCACGTTCGAGCCAATGGCGTGCCGCTGTTTGAGTAGTGCCAATGAGACCAACTGCCAACATCATGGATGCCTCTTTAGCCAAGCCAGTATCTAAAGAAATTACGGCACTGACTGCAGCAGCGCAGTCATAAGTCATGCGGTTGAGTCGTTCGCGCACCTGGGGCTCGACACTCATATCACTTTCGAAAAGTAAGCGGAAAGCTTCGCCTTCATCATTAATAAAACTGAAGTAAGCATCTACTGTTGCTTTTACTCGATCATCGTTATCAGAGGTAGAAGCTATAGCTTTTTGAATATCGAAAACCAACGAATCAATATGGAGGTCTAGGACTGCCAAATAGAGATCAAGTTTGGAGGGAAAATGTTGATAAAGCACGGGCTTGCTTACCTTGGCTCGATCGGCGATTTCATCCATCGCCGCCTGGTGATAACCGGCGGCGGTAAAAACTTCCAAAGCTGCCGTCAGTAGTTGAGCGCGCCGCTCATCCCGAGGAAGTCGGCCACGGCCTGCGATATCGGTGCTCATATGTTGAATGGTACGACCTTAGACAGGGTGTGAAGTTGAGTTTTGGTCGATTTCTGGGCTCACGGCTCATTGTTTTGCGGTGGCAGGGAATATCCACGAAAATGGGTGGGTTACCAGAGGTACTCACTGAAGAAAAGAGAGACCGTGCCCACATCAATACCTGCTCTGGTTGAACCAGGGCCTGCCTTAACCGTAGATGAGGTGCGACGTTACAGCCGCCATCTCATCATTCCTGACGTTGGTATGGCTGGTCAGCGTAGGTTGATGAACGCCAAGGTGCTCTGCGTTGGCGCCGGCGGTCTAGGTTCCCCAGCTTTGATGTATCTCGCCGCCGCTGGTGTTGGCACACTCGGCATCGTTGAATTCGATGTTGTCGATGAATCAAACCTGCAACGCCAAATTATTCATGGTCAATCCGATATTGGTAAGAGCAAGGCGCTCAGCGCCAAAGAATCCATTGCCGAAATTAATCCTTATGTGAATGTCCAGATACACGATGTGCGACTCGATATCGATAATGTCATGGAGATCTTTTCCCAATATGACCTCGTTGTTGATGGCACTGATAATTTTGCAACGCGCTACTTAGTAAATGATGCTTGCGTACTTTTGAAGAAGCCATATGTTTGGGGTTCGATCTACCGGTTTGATGGTCAAGCCAGCGTTTTTTGGGCTGAGTATGGACCTTGCTATCGCTGCCTATATCCAGAACCGCCGCCACCCGGAATGGTTCCGAGTTGTGCTGAAGGTGGCGTTCTCGGCGTTCTCTGTGCATCGATTGGATCAATCCAAACAACAGAGGCGATCAAGTTGATCGCTGGAATCGGTGAGCCTTTGGTTGGTTCTTTGATGATTTACGATGCCTTGGAAATGTCATACCGAAAAATCAAAGTGCGTAAAGATCCAAACTGTCCTATCTGCAGCGACCATCCCACCCAAACAGAATTGCTACCAGATTACGAGGCGTTTTGTGGGGTGCTCACTGAAGGTGCTGCCGCAGCTGCAACCGGCTCAACAATCTCTGTAACCGAACTCAAAGCCAAAATGGATAACCACGAGAAATTTATGCTGATCGATGTTCGCGAACCAAGCGAATGGGACATTGTCAAGATTCCTGGTTCTACCTTAATACCCAAGCAAGGATTCATCGATGGTTCGGCTCTCGAGTCACTTCCAAACGATGTACCCATTATTTTGCACTGCAAATCAGGGGTTCGCTCTGCAGAGTGCCTGGCAGTCCTAAAACAAGCAGGATTCGCAGATGCCACCCATGTTGCCGGCGGAGTCGTCGCTTGGGTAAAACAGATCGACCCTTCACTACCTATCTATTAACATCAAAATAAATACCAAAAAAGAATCGAGTCCAGATGTCGGATCGTCGCTTACTTCTTGTTCATGCTCATCCTGACGATGAAACCATTAACAACGGTGCCACCATGGCCAAATATGTTGCTGAAGGCGTCCAAGTCACTTTGATTACCTGCACGCGTGGCGAAGAAGGCGAAGTATTGGTCGTGGATTTGGCTCATTTGGCCAGCACCCATTCTGATCAACTAGGAACCCATCGCGAAACTGAACTTGCTGCCGCCATGGAGTTATTAGGTGTGAGCGATCACCGCTTCTTAGGTGCACCAGAACGCAAATATCGAGATAGCGGCATGATGGGGACTGAACCAAATAATCGATCCGATGTTTTCTGGCAGGCAGATCTTGATGCCGCGGCTGCAGATTTGGTCAAGGTAATCCGTGAAATCAAACCTCAAGTTTTAGTTACTTACGATGATTTTGGTGGCTACGGCCATCCCGATCACATTCAGGCTCACCGAGTGGCTATGCGCGCGGCCGAGCTCGCCGCTGATGTCAATCACGGAGCTGGCCAACCATGGGAAATTTCCAAAATATATTGGAACACGATGCCGCGTTCGGTAATTCAAGCTGGAATAGACAAGATGAAAGAGATTGGCTCGGATTTCTTTGGTGCTGAAAGTGCCGATGACCTTCCGTTTGCAAAACCTGATGAACTCGTCACCACGCTTATTGATGGTTCGCCGTATGTCGATGCCAAGATGGCAGCCATGAAAGCACACGAGACTCAAATTTCGGTGGACGGTCCCTTTTTCGCGCTCTCCAATAATGTTGGCCTCAACGTCTGGGGAAATGAGTACTACACACTGGTTAAAGGTGAGTTGGCCGGAGATCTGGATGAACAAGGCCGAGAGTCTGACCTCTTCGCAGGTTTGAGCGACCGCTAAGAATGGTTCGTTTGATTCTGGCTACTTTTGCCGGAGTGGTGGTGGGTTTTTCTACTCTTGTTATTCATAATGCTTGGCCACCCGTCGGTTTGATATTTGCTCTTATAGAAACAGCAGTGGGTATTTACCTCATAGGAAGTATCAGCGGTTCTCGATGGTTGAAACTGCCGGCAGCAATAGGCTGGCTTGCAATAGTTTTACGTGCAGGTACCCATGGCGTGAGTTTTGAAATTTTGGTGATGGGAAATACGACCGGCAACATTTTCCTATTAGCCGGAATTTCACTTCTGGTGTTAGTCGGATTAAAACGCGTTTAATAAATTCGATCCCATTTTTGACCTTCGGCAGTATCCCTCACTTCTATCTTCAGCAGAGCAAGTTTGTCTCGTAACTCATCGCTGAGTGCAAAGTCCTTGTCAGCTCGGGCTTGCTCACGTGCGGCTAATAGCTGGGAAACTTCAGCACTGATCTCCGTCAAAGCTTCGGGGCGTTCGAGGTCGAGTCCCAAGACTTGGTCAATGCGAAGAAATACTTCTCTCTTGGTGTTAGTGGTCAGCTCGAGATCTTTTTCCAGGGCACGCAACCGCTGAAATACTTTCGGGGTGTCCAAATCATTTTCGAAATCGTTGATCAAAGATTCGACTTCACGGTCGATTAGAACCTCATCCGAGGGACTGCCATTTTTCCACTCCGAAATTCGCCCGCGCCATCGTTGAATCATGGTGTTCGCAGCAATAATTGCATCCCAGGTTAGGTCCATCTGACTTCGGTAACGGTTCTCTAGGAAACAGAGTCGCAGGGCCAGGGGATCTATTCCACGTTCAAGGAGATCTTGCACTAACACAACATTCCCCGCGCTCTTGGACATTTTTCGTCCTTCAAAGAGAAGATGTTCGCCGTGAACCCAGTGATCTACTGCCTCTTTGCCCGCAAGTAAAGAATTAGATTGGGCCCGTTCATTTTCGTGGTGGGGGAATCGTAAATCGATACCACCTAAATGAAGATCGACATGACCCTGTAAATACTCCATCGACATCGCAGAGCATTCAATGTGCCAACCAGGAAATCCGTCTCCCCATGGGGTTTCCCAGACCATCTCAGTTCGATTATGTGCTCGTTTCCATAGGGCCCAATCGGCATGAAATTTCTTGGCGCCATCATCTACGTATTCGTAGCGATGACCAGGCTTTAGCGCTCCGAGGCGATTGCCACTGATTGCGCCGTAGTCGGGAAATGAGTTGGCAGCGAAGTAAATGCTTTCGTCCGTTCCCTGATAAGCATTGCCGCTGGCGAGCAATTTTGTAATGGCTGCGATCATCAAATCAATCGTTTCGCTCGCCCGAGGGTAGAGATTTGCGGGGCTGATATTGAGCAAAGCTAAATCGGCATGGAATTTTGCTTCGAATTCTCGAGCAATAGCCAGTGCAGGAATGTGCCTGCGGTTGGCTTCTTCCAACATTTTATCTTCCGTGCTTTCAACAATGTTGCCGGCGATGAAGTTTTCGTTCATGTGCCCAACATCAGTGATGTTTTGGACCACATAAACCGGCACATCTCGAAAATTCAAAATTCGAACAATCAGATCGCTGAGCAGGAAGGTTCGCAAATTGCCAACATGGGCATCGCGATAAACCGTGGGCCCGCAGCAATATATCTTCACATGTTTGTCATTGGCCGCCGCCACGTTGTGAACTGCTCGGGTTTTAGTGTCGTACAGGCGAAGTGAAGTCTTCACAATTGGCGATATCGATAATTGTGATGGACTTGGAATTCAAATTTTTCATATAACGAGATTGCGGAGCCATTCTCAATATCTACTTGCAACATAAATTTATCAGCGCGACTATGCGCGATAAGTTGGCAGAGAATTTCAACTGCTAGTCCAGTTAGGCGAAATTCAGGTTGAACATAAAGACGAGAGATCACGCCCCACTGATTCACATCCGAAATGCGGCCGGCAGCCACCCAAGCCCCGTCGATTTCGATGGCCACGTACTGTGAAGGGTACGAGGCCATAATGGCTTTGCCCTGGCGATCTCCCTGTATATCCAGCCATCGATCGCTGGGTTGATTGAGAACGTGAATAAAGTAATTGCCGCGGCGAAAATGAAAATTCTCAAAAGTTCGGCGATCGGCAACCATGACGTGGGCTTCAATCGAAGTTTTCCAACCATATTCTTCGAGCAAATCATCCAGCTCGGAATAGACCGGAAGGGCGAGATGAAAAATAGGGGGCAAGCCGCGCTCGGCATAAAACTGGACTACGTGATCAAGGCTCTTTCCTAACTCGTGACCTGGTTCTCCATATGGAGCCTTTCCACGAGGGCGAACTGAATTAGCCCTGCGGGTAAAGCCCGAACCTGCACGAAAGCGCCAATGCCCAAAATCTTCGATTTCCGAGGCGGGCCAGGTGGCTTCGGCTAAATCTTCTAATTCCATAATGCGTAGCGAACGAGGTGAACCAGTTCCGGCCAGATGATTCTTCTCAGGAATCACTTTCCAAACGAAAATATCTTGCCAGCGAAAGGATGCAAGTGATCCATCTCTCTTTCTGACCGTGGAGGGGCTCTCTAGGATCCCCAGCAGGTCGCGAAACCCGCCTTCGGGATCGTGCAATCGGATGGTGACGCGAGAGCCGACGCTGCTAGTCAGCGTGTCCAAAATTCGAGCAACCATGTCATCCTCCCCTCGTGTAGCCCTATTCTGTACCCTTAAGAGCAGTCAGGCAGTGTTTAGAAACCTAAATGTAATTCTTTGGAGGAGCGAACGTGACCTACGTAATTGCCGAACCTTGTGTCGACGTCAAAGACAAGTCCTGTATCGAGGAGTGTCCAGTTGATTGCATCTACGAGGGCAATCGAATGCTCTACATCCAACCTGATGAATGCGTTGACTGCGGTGCATGTGAGCCCGTCTGTCCCGTAGAAGCTATCTATTACGAAGATGATATTCCTTCGCAATGGAAAGAGTACGGCCCAGTCAATAGCGAATTTTTTGTTGAAATCGGTTCTCCTGGTGGCGCCAGCAAAGTTGGTCAAACTGGCACGGACCACAACAAAATTACCTCTTTGCCCATTCAAACCAAAGAGTAAGAAATCAAACTCCCTGATTTTCCATGGGATCGTCTGGCTCCCTACGGAGCAAAGGCTAGAACGCACCCTGATGGAATTATCGATCTCTCGCAAGGAACGCCGGTAGATCCAACGCCAGGTTTTATTCAACAGGCGCTCATCGAATCTGCCAATTCGCCCAGTTATCCAGTGACTATTGGTACGCCGGAATTACGTGCCGCGATGCGCACTTGGGCAATCGAAATCTTGGGCGTCCAAGGTGATTTCGATGTGCTACCAACTATTGGTTCCAAAGAACTTGTCGCCTGGCTACCGACTTTTCTTCAGGCAAAAACAGTTTTGTATCCCGAAGTTGCCTACCCGACTTATTTGGTGGGCGCTCTCATCGCCAATTCGCAGGCGATCCCAGTCGCCTTAGATGCCGCCACTTGGCCCGATGCAGATTTAGCATGGATAAATTCACCGTCCAATCCGACCGGAAGAGTTCATTCAGATGCTGAACTCAGGGCTGTTGTGGATTACTCGCGTCGCACCGGAACCTGTATTGCCAGCGACGAGTGTTATCTCAGTTTCCCAGCGTCTAAAGAAGCAAATTCAATTTTGAAAATTGCAGCGGGAGATAATCGGAATCTCTTAGCCGTACATTCGTTATCTAAACGTTCCAATCTTGCGGGCTATCGAGCCGGGATTCTCATCGGCGATCCTGAACTCATTGCTCAGATTAGAGAAGTCCGAAAGCACGCTGGCATGATGGTGCCATTTCCGGTTCAGCGAGCCATGACGGTGGCTCTCGCTGACGAGATTCACGTTGCCGAACAAGCGGTTAGATATCGCGCCCGCCGCGATGTGCTGCAACCAGCTCTGGAAAAGGCTGGTTTTCAGGTTCACTTCACCGAATCAGGTCTTTACATTTGGTGCACGCGAGATGAATCAGATTGGGATTCAGTCTCGTGGTTGGCTGACCGAGGAATATTGGCCACACCAGGCAGTTTTTACGGAGAAAACTCGGCACGTTTTATCCGCGTCGCATTGACGTCAACTGACGCTGCAATTGCGCAGGCGGTTGCACGATTGCACGGTGCTTAACCAGTGACTTACTCGGCCATCCTCTTAGTTGGCGGTATGGGCACAAGGCTTCACCCATTGACCAAAACGACTCCAAAACCGATGCTCAACGTTGCCGGCGTTCCGTTTATCGAGCACCAAATAGTGAGAGCCCGGGAAGCAGGAGTCTCAGAAATAGTTTTAGCCACCTCATTCTTGGCCGAACTTTTCCAGCCACATTTCGGCGATGGTTCCGCATTTGGAATTTCCATCAAATACTCGATCGAAACGCAGGCTTTAGGTACCGGCGGAGCAATTCGCCATGCCAGCAGTTCGCTGAGCGGAACTGGGCCAGTCATAATTTTTAACGGTGATGTGCTGAGTGGTCATGATCTAGCTGGCCAAATTGAATTTCATATTAATCGTGAAGCCGACGTGACTCTGTATTTAACCAGCGTTCCCGATGCGCGTGCGTATGGAGCCGTAGAGCTTGTCGGAGATCGAGTTATTGCATTTAATGAAAAAATGGAAAAGCCTCCGACCAACATTATTAATGCGGGTTGCTACGTATTCAATCGGGACGTCATTAATGAGATTCCCGATGGGAAAGTAGTAAGCGTCGAAAGGGAAACATTTCCAACGTTGCTGGTAGATTCTCGACGAGTTTTTGGCTATGTCGATGGCTCTTATTGGCTAGATATAGGCACTCCAACTGCCTTGATCAAAGCCTCGCAAGACTTGGTGTTAGGTGTTGTTGAGTCAGCGGCCACCCCTGCCCACCAAGGAGATTTCCTTGTAGCCCCGGGAGCCATCGTCGGTGATGGCACGAAAATAAGTGTCGGCTCGACCATCGGCAGGGGCGCACTTATTGGAACCGACTGCATCATCGAAGGCTCCAATATTGGTGCTGGTGCAGTGATCGGCTCTGGAACTGTGCTCCGAAATTCTTACGTTGCCAATGGTTGTCAAGTGCCTGCTGGGACTTTAGGGAATTCTTGCTACTTAGGTTTCTAAACCCCCGTTATTTCACGAATTAACCTGAAATTGACATGTTTTCCCGCTATCGGACTTGACTATGAGGGATTACAAGCGTGTAATTCGTCTAGTCCAAGTTACCAGCACGAGGTAGCTCATGCCATTAGGAGAATTCACGATGTCAGAAATTCGCCCCTTGGGAATTGAAATTGGACACCCTGGAAGCGGAACTGGAGATCCATCTTGGCAAGAGCATGCGCTCTGTGCCCAGACCGATCCTGAGGCTTTCTTTCCCGAAAAAGGCGGATCTACTCGTGAAGCCAAACGGGTCTGCCTCTCCTGCGATGTTCGCTCCGAGTGCTTGGAATACGCCCTAGCTCATGACGAGCGTTTCGGAATTTGGGGTGGACTTTCCGAGCGTGAGCGCCGCCGCTTGAAGCGACGTTCGGCCTAATCTTCTCTCTGTAGTCTTATCCGCGAAGATTTAAATCCAAGACGCCCGCGGGTGGTGCGAGAGCTAAAGTGGGTGAACCATCGCGATGACTGACAAATTTTTTGTTACGGCCATCGTCGTTTCGCATGATGGCGCCACCTGGATTCCAGATGTCATTGCTGCACTTACAAACCAAAGCCGTCCTGTCGATCGAATTCTCGCGGTAGATACTGGATCAACTGATGCCTCTGTCACCTTTCTCACCAAGGCCGGAATATCGGTCCTACCCGTTGCTCGAGATATTGGCTTTGGCGGGGCCATTGATCGCGCTTTGGCCGAACATCCACCCATTGCGCTCGATCCCGCCTTCGCTAAAGGAAATCTGGGAGTTGAAAAGGAAGAGTGGCTCTGGTTTATTCACGATGATTGCGCACCAAGTTTGGATGCGTTAGAAAATTTGTTAGAAGCGGTCGAAGACCGTCCCAACGTTGCCATTGCAGGTCCAAAACTCCGCGGATGGTATGACCGCAACCACCTCTTAGAAATTGGCATCAGTATCGCTGGCAATGGTTCGCGGTGGACGGGGCTGGAACGCCGCGAACAGGACCAAGGTCAGCACGATGGTTCAAATAATGAAGTGCTTTCGGTAAGCACTGCTGCGATGTTGGCCAAGAGATCAGTATTTGAAGATATTGGGGGCTTTGATCCCAATTTGGCGCTCTTTCGCGACGATGTGGATTTGGGATGGCGAGTCCAGGTCGCCGGTTTTTCCGCTATTTGTGTTACTGAAGCAATTTGTTTTCACGCCGAAGCCTCTGCTTCTGAACGTAGAGCGGTAGATGTCTCCGAAGCGTTTCTTCATCGTCCCCTCCTTTTGGATCGCAGAAATGCAGCATATGTATTGCTAGCAAATTCGTCTTGGTGGACCTTGCCTTGGATTTCAATTCAATTAGTTATCTCAGCTGGCATCCGTGCTTTGTATAACTTGTTGGCCAAACTTCCAGGTTATGCGGCCGACGAACTCGCTGCGGTGGTCTTGTTATTAATTAAACCTGCAGATCTCATTCAGGCACGCAAAGAACGTAAAAGTCACCGCATGCTTTCGCCTCGAGTCGTAACGCGATTTATTCCACCACGCAGCAGTCAATTTCGAGCAACGCGCGAACGTATCGCCGCTAGGTTCATGAGCGGTCTGGGACGTGAGTCATTCGCGCAAGAGAGCGCCATAACTCAAAGTTACTCAGATTTGGATCTCGTCGATGAAAACCTTGAAGATATTGAATCCATGCCACTACATCGCCCATCGATCTGGAAGAACGTTAGATCGCATCCGCTCTTTCTTTCATTATTTTTTATAACTCTTATTTCCACCATTGCCTCACGAGGACGTTTTGGGCCACTTTCGGGTGGATCGCTTCCGGCATCTCCTTCCGGTGCGATGGATTTGATTCGCAACTATTTGGAATCCTGGCACCAAGTTGGCCTAGGCTCCGCCGTTGCCTCTCCACCGTGGTTACTTGTTATTGGTCTGGGCTCACTTCTTACCCTTGGAAGTGCTACGACTTTCATAACGATTCTCTTTTGGCTGACGCCGCCGCTCGCTATGTTTATTGCCTATCGAGCTTTTAAACGCTTGTACGTGCAAACTCGCACCGCTTTGATTGGCGGAGTTCTGTATGCACTTTCCCCGGTTGTTTGGGCGGCTATTAATCAAGGTCGACTCGGAACCATCGTCATCGTGCTCCTAGCGCCTATCCTTATTTCGGTTGTGCCCAGGTCGGTCGAACTAGATTCAGTAACGTGGCGGAAAATCTACGCAGTTGCGCTATTGGCAGGTGCTATATCTGCGGCTTCGGCTCTTTTCTTACTTTTATGGACTTTAGGTTCTGGTCTTTTTCTCTCCACCTCATTGTGGAATCTACGAAAAGCAGCTCACGAAGGAAATTTTCTCTTCAAAGTTGAATCCTGGCTTACTACTTCAGTAAAGCGCCGGATAGCCCTCACCTTCATTCCAGGCTTTCTGACCTTTCCCTGGTCTGCATCTCTGCTTTTGCATCCCACGCAATTCTTAATGGAACCAGGAATCCCCATGGATTCGGCAATGCGTTGGTCTCTGCTTCTTATGAATCCTGGCGGCAAGAGTGGCATGCCGATTTGGTTAATTGCTCCTGGGATTATCTTCTTGTTAGTGGCACTTCTCAGTGAGTCCAATCGCAATTGGGCAATCGCCAGTTCAATCTTTCTTGCGTTATCGCTGGTTTTTGGTTCTTTAGTGATCCAAGCGCACGGCTCAGTTTCAAATGTGTGGACCGGTTCACTACTTCTCTTCGCGCAATTCTGCGCATTCATTCCAGTACTCCGATCGGCCGACAGATTGCTACCGAATTTGCGCTCTTCGCATTTTGGTTTGGGGCATATAACGGTGGCAATCGTTACCGTCTTTTGTGTTATCTCGGCTTCGGTTAGCGCTGTTTGGATTGTTGTTGCTGGCGCGAATTCAAACGTACAAGCCAATCGCACCTCAGTCATTCCAGCATTTGTGGAATCGCTCGCGCAAACGGATGCGAAGCCCAAGACATTAGTTGTGCGCAAGAACGGCAACCAAATTCAATATTTTATTTCCCGAGGCACGGATCTAACTTTGGGTGAGCCCGATGTTTCGGTTCCACCATCACTGGAAGTTCAAGCTGCGATCCGAGATCTTCTTGGGGGAGCAGGGCTTACTTCAAGCAAACAAATTGGTGAAAATGGGATTCAATATTTGTATATGGAAATTCCACTCGATGAAGTCCTCGTCCGAGTCATTGACGGCCAAGGTGGATTTACGCGCACGTCATCGACAAAAGATGGCATCGTGTGGCGAGTTGTAGGAAGTTCTCCCAGAGTGCTTTTTACAGATATACATGGCGTAAAAAAGTTATTGGTCTCTGGTGATATCGGCGCAGTAGACAAGGTGCCTTCAGCAGGAACTGTCACATTGGCGGAGAAGTTTGATACCAGATGGCATTTGATCCACAATGGAATCTCCGTGCCATTGCAGAGATCGACATCCGGCTTGCCGTTATTTTCGGTGCCCGGGCCAGGCGACATCACCATTTTGCACGATGGCACTTCTCGTCGAGCGCTGCTTTCGGTGCAACTATTAGTCCTTCTTACAGTGGCGGTTTTGGCCCTTCCTGCTGGCCGTAGGCGCCGCGAAGTTCCGATTGAGGAAATCGCATGAGGAGTTCCAAGGTTTTCTTCGTTTTTGTTCTCTTGGCATCTGCGGTGGGAATGACTTTTGTTGCCCCACGCGTTGAGAAGCATGTCGCAACTTCCCAAGCCTTCCCGGCAACGGTCTGTCCTGGATTTTCATCGGATGGCAATACGAAGGCGCTGCTCTCTGGTTCTGGCGCGCTGGTTCATCTCATATCTCCGAAGTCCTTGACCTTTAAGCATGCCGGTCAACGTAATTATTCGTTGACTCAAGATGCATTACTTATCGATGGTAATCCCACAACATCGGTTGGAATTACTTATTCCAGTGGCAAGTGGCTGGGAAGCACATTGTGCAACGTTGGTACTGGGGATCAATGGTTTGTTGGCGGATCGGGCTCGGTCACGAGTAAAGGCAAACTTGATTTGGTGAACAGTGGCCTCAGCGATGCTTCCGTTGAGCTGACGGTTTTTACAAGTCACTTGGCGCCTATAACGTCAACGGTCATAGTAAAAGCAAATTCTGATCGCATCCTGTTGCTGGATGCACTTGCTCCTAGTGAAGGCACTATTGCAATCCATGTCTTAACTCGATCTGGCCGCGTAACCTCATTCATGTTGGATCAACAACAGAAGGGCCTTTCTTCACTGGGCTTGGATTACGTCAATTCATACCCGGATCCGGCAACTTCGGTCGTTATTCCAGGAATGGCATATACCGCCGGTAAAGGTAACTCGCTCAGCCACATTTTGCGTCTCCTAGCCCCAGGAACGTTGGATGCAACAATCAAAGTCACCATCCATTCCACTGAAGGCGATTTCACACCCATTGGATTTGATGGCAGAACTTTGGCCCACGGCAAGGTCTATGACTTGCCGCTGACCAATATTTCCGAGGCGCATCCGTTTTCCATCGTGATCTCCTCCGACCAACCCATCCTGGCTGCTGCTCGTAGTTCGATTTCGGTTTCAGGAAAAGCGGAATTCGCTTGGGCAACCGCGGCTACCAAATTATCTAGCGTCACTCTGAATCTTGGTGGGCTTTCACCAGCATTTGTATTTTCAGGCGATCAAATTAAAGTCAATATCCAGTGGATAAGTGACACGGGAAAGCGCGGAAGCCTCACCGTCAGGGGTGACCAAGTCACCTACTGGAAGCCGAGCACGAATTTAATTCGGGCAACTTTTACTACGTCAGATACGGCCACTTTTGCCAATCTGATTTTTCTCACCGTTAACTCTTCTCAGTTAGGTTTTAGCTACTTACCTGTAATGCCCGGTGCCAACCTAGAAACTTCGACACTTCCCATCATGGATGCGCGCGTAATCTCTCGTGAGTAAATCCCTCGTTTTCAACCCGATTGCCACTAATCTGCCAATATGAGGAATAGCCATCCACGAACCGGACGAGCGTGCTCGCGTTCGGGCTGCCGTAACTTGGCTAGCAAGACTCTGACCTACATATATTCAGATTCCACTGCCGTGCTGGGCCCGTTGGCGACATTTGCAGAGCCGCATGCATACGACCTTTGCGAGGATCATGCTGCGCGCATGACCGCACCTCAAGGTTGGACTGTCATTCGCCAAGAAGCCTCGGAAGACTCGGCAGGGCCAAGCGATGACGACCTCATGGCCATTGCTGATGCGGTTCGCGAAGCGGGAGTGGCAAGCTCGCCCGTGCCTAATAACACGATTTCTGGGCCTGAGATCGGCCGTCGTGGCCACTTGAGGGCTATTCCCTCAAATTAATAAATCGCGATAGATTGCCGAAATGTTTACAGACGCTGCTCTAAACAAAATCATTAAGGCCTATGACATTCGCGGCCTGGTGGATTCTCAACTTACCCCGGATTTTGCCTTTGCTCTTGGTTCAGCATTTGCTCGCTTCCTGGAAGAGGAACGGGAGCCCTCTACGATCGTCATTGGCGAAGATATGCGCCCCTCCTCTCCTCTGCTAGCCACCGCTTTTGCAGACGGCGCCACAACTCAAGGCATGGATGTTCTTCGCATCGGCCTAGCATCCACTGACATGCTTTATTTTGCTGCCGGTCAACTCAATCTGCCGGGTGCAATGTTTACTGCCAGCCACAACCCAGCCGAATACAACGGCATGAAGCTCTGCAAAAGTGGAGCCCGGCCCATAGGGCTGGAATCTGGCTTAGCTCGGATTAAAAATTTATTGGTAGACGGTGTCCCAATTTCTAACCGTCCCATTGGGCATATTTCAGATCGCGATATGTTAGATGAGTACGTCTCTTTTCTCTTGGGAATGTTCCCGGAAGTAACGGAGCAACCACTTCGTAAATTGAAAGTAGTAATTGATGCCGGAAACGGCATGGCTGGCCATACTGCCTCTGCGGTCATGGCCAGACTCAATGTTGAAGTCATTCCGATGTATTTCGAACTTGATGGCACTTTTCCCAATCACGAAGCGAATCCTCTTGATCCCAAGAACATGGTCGATCTGCAAGAGAGAGTGCTCAGAGAAAAAGCGGATATTGGCTTAGCTTTTGATGGCGATGCCGATCGCTGTTTTCTCGTTGATGAGAAAGGGCATTTAGTAAATCCCTCTGCGCTTACCTGTCTCATCGCCGCGCGCGAACTTAAGCGAAAGCCAGGTTCGGCGATTATCTATAACTTGATCTCTTCCAAATCAGTACGCGAAGTCGTCGCTGAAAACGGCGGCACGGCAATTCGATCAAGAGTGGGTCATTCATTCATTAAGAAAATGATGGCTGAGTCTGGTGCTGTATTTGGCGGCGAACACTCAGGACACTTTTACTTTTCCGACTTTTGGCGCGCAGATTCCGGGATGCTTGCCGCACTCTTTGCTTTGACTGAACTCGCGGCACATAAGCAGCCCCTGTCAAAGTTGTTTGCGCCCTTCAATCGCTACATTTCCAGCGGCGAGATCAATACTGAAGTGGCCGATATCCCTTCAGCATTGGCTCGGATAAAGGCTGCCTATGGCGATAAGTACGGAATCGATGAACTTGATGGGCTTACAGTCGAAGCTGATACCTGGTGGTTTAACGTCCGAGCCTCCAATACCGAGCCGTTACTTCGATTAAATGTCGAGGCAAAGACGCCTAAGAAGATGTCGGAAATCCAAGAAGCCGTAATTGCGGTAATCTCTGACATCTCTCAATAAACTCGAACGCAATAGGAGTCTTACGTGACTGTTCAGACCGCCACGAATTTCGATGTAGCAAACCCCGACTTGGCCGCTGAAGGAAAGAAGCGGATTGAATGGGCCGAACGCAACATGCCCGTACTTGCACAGATTCGCGCTCGCTTTGAAAAAGAGCAACCTTTTGTTGGAGTTCGCATTGCAGCCTGTATGCATGTCACTACCGAAACTGCCAACCTCATGCGCGCCTTGAAAGCCGGAGGAGCTGAACTTGCTCTCTGCGCTTCCAACCCCCTTTCGACTCAAGATGACACCGCAGCTGCACTCGTTTCCGAATTCGGAATTAGCGTTTTTGCCCGCAACGCCGTAGATCGCGATGGCTACTATCGCCATATCAATGCCGCGCTCGATATCAAGCCTCACTTGGTCTTTGATGATGGTTGCGACTTGGTCAACACCTTGCACACAACTCGCACCGAACTCATCGATGGCATCATTGGTGGTTGTGAAGAAACCACGACCGGAGTCATCCGCTTAAGTCAGATGACAAAAGATGGCGCCCTCAAGTTTCCAATGATTGCCGTCAACGACACCGATACAAAGCACATGTTTGATAATCGTTTTGGAACCGGCCAATCCACCTTGGATGCGATCTTCCGTTCCACTAACTCACTTATTGCTGGCAAGGTATTTGTTGTTGCTGGTTTTGGATATTGCGGAAAAGGTGTTGCCGAACGCGCAAAGGGACTTGGCGCTGATGTCATCGTTACCGAAATCGATCCGACAAAGGCCCTTGATGCCATGATGCAGGGATATCGCGTCATGCCAATGACCGAGGCTGCAGTACTTGGTGACTTCTTTGTAACTGTCACTGGAAACCGCGATGTACTTCGTGAAGAGCACTTCGATGTTATGAAAGACGGAGCAATATTGGCCAACGCTGGCCACTTCGACATTGAAATTGATGTTGCATGGCTCGAGCAAAATGCCGCCGAAAAGCACTCCAAGATTCGCCACCAAACTGATGAATACCAGTTAGCTGATGGCCGTCGTATCTTGCTTTTGGCTGAAGGTCGCTTAGTAAACCTTGGCGCCGCCGAAGGTCATCCAGCTTCGGTGATGGACATGTCATTCTCGGATCAAGCATTGACCGCCGAGTGGCTTCTGAAAATGGCCAGCCAACTTTCTGCTGGTCTCCATAACGTCCCAACCGAAATCGACAAAGAAGTTGCCCGATTGAAGTTGGAGAGCATGGGCGGAAAGATCGACAAGCTCACCGCCGCTCAGGACTTGTATTTGAACTCTTGGGAGCACGGTAGCTAATGACCCTAATCATGGTCGTTGATGACGACCAAGATTTGGCAGAAATGCTAGGCATCGTCCTTAACGGTGCCGGGTTTGAGGTGGATTTAGTGAGTCGCGGCGATGAGGTCATGGATCTTTTCCGTGCCCAGTCTCCTGATTTAGTTTTGCTCGATGTGATGCTTCCTGGAATGACTGGCATAGAAGTCTGCAGAGATATTCGGGCCGAGTCGATGGTTCCCATCGTTATGTTGACTGCAAAAGGCGATACTCACGATGTAGTTCTTGGTCTGGAAGCAGGCGCAGATGATTACATGGTCAAGCCGTTCAATCCTTCCGAACTTGTGGCGCGCATCAAGACCAGATTACGCCGCCAAATTTCCGAAAGTGCCGGCGGGCTGAAGATTGGCGATATCGCTATTGATCAATTGGCGCACTCGATTATGCGTGAAGGAAAAGTCATACCCCTGACTCGATTGGAATTCGACTTATTAGTTGCCTTGGCCAAGGAACCTGGCCGAGTATTTACACGCGAGGCGCTCTTGAACGAAGTTTGGGGTTACCGTCATGCCACCGATACTCGTTTAGTGAATGTGCACGTACAGCGCCTTCGCTCCAAAGTCGAACAAGATCCAGAAAATCCCGAACTCATTGTCACTGTTCGCGGCGTTGGTTATAAGGCAGGAGTTCCTGGAACGAAAGAACAATGATTTCACGGAAGCGACCGTGGCGAAGTTCGCTGGTATGGCGCGTTACCGGAAACAGTGTTCTCTTATCGCTTGGCATTATTTGGTTGGTTGGCTCGGCTCTCTTTAGCCAGATCTCTTCCGGAATTTTCGAAGAAAAACGATCTAACTCGATTTCAGATAGCCAATCATCAATCCGATCCATCCAAGTACAGATGGCAGTTGCTCAATTCCAAAATGATGCTGGAATCAGAAAGATCGTTGATCAGATGATTTCTGTGGCATCGATCAGTGGAAATACTGCCGGGCGAGAAGTAGCACTGCTGCACTTCCCGGTGGTTCGGCCAGTAAAGAACAACTATGAACGAACCTCTAACCTGCTATCCACGAAATCCATACCTGAAGCTTTTCGGACGAAGGTGCGAACTTCTACTGGATTGCAGTGGGCGCGTACGAAGATCACTTTCTTAGGTGGCGAAAAAGTAAATGGCATTGCTGTTGGTGGGACTGTCGAAATCCCCAATTCCGGCACCTATGAGCTTTACTTTTTGTATGGGCTTACCAGCCAAGAGAACACTCTGACACTTATTAGAAACGCGCTCTGGTTTACTGGTTTAGCGCTGATTTTCTTGATTGGGCTCGTCACATGGCTGGTCATTAGGCAGGTTGTGATTCCAGTAAGAGAGGCTGCCGAGATCGCCGAACAATTATCTGCAGGTGATTTAGGCCGACGCATGGAAGTCCACGGAGAGAATGAAATTGCTCGGCTGGGAATCTCGTTTAACGAGATGGCTCTGTCTATGCAACAACAGATCTCGCGGCTGGAAAATCTTTCGCGGTTACAACAACGCTTTGTCTCTGACGTATCTCACGAACTGCGAACGCCGCTCACGACCATTCGTATGGCATCAGAGGTGATTTATGCCTCTCGCGGCAGCTTCAGCACCAAAGTGTCGCGAAGTGCGGAACTACTGATCGCACAAATCGATCGCTTTGAAAGGTTACTGGCCGATCTTCTTGAAGTAAGTCGCTTTGACGCGGAAGCAGCCGTGATGGTGGTAGAGCCAATAGATATTGTGCAATTGCTGCGACGAACAGTGGATTACCTGCATCCCAGTCGAGAGCGCATTATTAATATTATTTCGGACGAAGAGACTATTTTGGTTGATGCTGATACGCGAAGAATTGAACGCATTTTTCGTAACCTCATTACAAATGCCATCGATCACTGCGAAGATAAGCCAGTTGATATCACCATCGTTGAAAGCGAAGATGCCGTCGCCGTTGGTGTTCGAGATTATGGAGTTGGTTTCCAAGAGAAGGATTCGCACCGACTTTTTGATCGATTCTGGCGAGCCGATCCCGCCCGCGCCCGAGTTCGTGGTGGAACTGGCCTCGGACTTTCTATCGCGCTGGAAGATGCCAAACTGCACCACGGAACTTTGGAGGCTTGGGGTAGGTTGCGTCGCGGTGCGCATTTTGTTCTGACTATTCCTAAAGTCGCCGGTATTGAAATGGCGACGCATCCGATTTCCGTTGTTCCCGAGTCAGAGCTCTCCACAATTGTTAACCCTGAGGATTCCGAAGAAATTTAGAAAGGTCACACTTGTTCTGTGCTCTCAGAACTGCGTTCCCTCAGCAAACTCATCTTTCCAGTGGCTTGTATTGGATGTGGTGCGGCCCAAGTTGAGATTTGCCCATCCTGTTCCGGGTTATGGAGTGCCCCACCAATACTTTCGCGATTGGATTCACTGCCGCTGGCATTCACTGCTCGTTATCAACCTCGGGTTCAACGCTTTATTTTGGCAGCGAAAGAAGATGGTTCGAAGGTGGCACGAAGCGCATTGGCCCATTCGCTCTCCGCTTCACTGCGCACGCTCATGGCGGGCAAGAGATGTGAAGGTGTACTGCTCGTTCCCATTCCATCGCACCGAGCGACCATCCGCGCCCGTGGGCGAGACCATGGCCTACTTCTGGCGCGGGCCGTTTCCCAGAATTTCGGTACCGAGGTGGATGTTGCCCCGTTGCTCGGGGTTATTCGTCCCGTAGCCGACCAAACCGGTCTCAATCCCTCCCAACGGGCCGCCAACCTGGCCGGGGCATTTTCAGCCGATTCTCAGTTGATCAGGAGGAAAGGCAGGGCTGCCATCGTTATGGTGGACGATGTGATCACCAGTGGCACCAGCTTCCGGGAAGGGGCCAGAGCCCTCACCAGCGTTGGTTGCCCGCCTGTGGCTGCCATCTCTGCATGTGCCAGCGCTCGTTTTTTGCCCATACGATTACACCTATAGATGCCGTGCCCCTTTTAGGGCTGGCTCGAAGCTGACGAAAGAGGATTTGTGGTCGCGTTACTAGACAAGGTTTTACGTGCTGGCGAAGGCCGAGCAATTCGCAATCTCGAGAAGATTGCCGTCGCAGTCAACGCTCAGGAAGCCAAGATTTCTGCCCTCTCCGATGATGATCTTCGCGGGATGACCGAGATTTTCCGCACCCGCCTCACGGCTGGCGAAACTCTGGACGATCTTCTACCCGAAGCTTTTGCCTGCGTCCGCGAGGCTGCTAAGCGCACGTTGGGCCAACGACACTACGACGTTCAGATCATGGGCGGAGCCGCACTTCACCAAGGAAATATTGCGGAAATGCGTACCGGTGAAGGAAAGACTTTGGTCGCGACGTTGCCGTCCTACCTCAATGCTCTCAGCGGCAAAGGTGTCCACGTCGTAACCGTCAACGATTACCTAGCCGAACGCGATAGCGAATGGATGGGTCGAATTCACCGCTTCTTAGGTCTCAAGGTTGGCGTCATTCTCTCCAATATGTCACCTACTGAACGTCGCGAGGCATACGCTGCAGATATCACCTACGGCACCAACAACGAATTTGGTTTTGATTACCTGCGCGACAACATGGCGTGGACGCTTGATGATTGCGTTCAACGCGTTCACAACTTTGCTGTGGTCGATGAGGTGGACTCGATTCTCATCGATGAAGCACGTACCCCATTGATCATCAGTGGCCCGGCCGATAAGGCCACCAAGTGGTACCTAGAATTTGCCAACATTGCCGGAAAACTCGATCGCGATGTTCACTATGAAGTTGATGAGAAGAAGCGCACTGTAGGTATCTTGGAAGAAGGCGTTACCAAGGTTGAAGAGTTACTTGGTATCGAAAACCTTTACGAATCCGTTAACACTCCGATGATTGGTTATCTCAATAACGCCGTACGCGCGAAAGAGCTTTTCAAGCGCGATAAAGATTATGTCGTCATGAGCGGTGAGCTCTTGATCGTTGACGAACACACTGGTCGAATCTTGGCAGGTCGTCGTTACAACGAGGGACTTCATCAAGCCCTGGAGGCCAAAGAGCGTGTTGAGATCAAAGACGAAAATCAAACCTTGGCCACTATTACTCTCCAGAACTACTTCCGCTTGTACAAGCGGCTCTCAGGTATGACCGGTACGGCCATGACCGAAGCCGCCGAATTAATGCAGATTTACAAGCTGGGCGTCATCCCAATTCCTACCAATAAGCCCATGCAACGCGAAGATAAATCAGATTTAATTTATAAGTCCGAAGCCGGAAAGTTCATCGCCGTAGCCGATGACATTGCCGAACGCCATCGCAAAGGCCAGCCAGTTCTTGTCGGTACCGTCAGCGTGGAAAAATCCGAAGAATTAGCCCACTTGCTCACCAAGCGCGGTATTCCGCACGAAGTCCTTAATGCCAAGCAACACGAACGTGAAGCTGCGATCATCGCACGCGCTGGTTCCATAGGCGCTGTAACTGTCGCCACCAATATGGCCGGTCGTGGTACCGACATCATGCTGGGCGGAAACCCAGAATTTATGACTGACTTCGAACTCCAACGTCGCGGGCTTAATCCCGTAGATACTCCCGAAGAGTACGAAGCGGCTTGGGCTCCCGAACTTGCCAAACAAAAAGCAGCCGTTGCGCGCGAACATGAAGAAGTTGTTGCACTGGGTGGTCTCTATGTATTGGGCACCGAGCGCCACGAATCTCGCCGTATCGATAACCAGCTACGCGGTCGATCTGGTCGCCAAGGCGATCCGGGAGAATCCCGTTTCTATCTCTCGCTGCAGGATGATCTGATGCGTCGATTTAATTCGGGCATGGTCGAGCGTTTCCTCGGCGCCGCCGGAATTCCTGAGGAAGTACCCCTTGAATCCAAGATCGTTTCCAATGCGATTCGCTCGGCGCAAACTCAAGTTGAATCCCTTAACTTTGAAATGCGCAAGAATGTTTTGAAGTATGACGATGTCATGAATCGCCAACGTGAAGTTGTTTATCGAGAGCGACGCGAAGTACTTGAAGGTGCGGATATTAAAGAGCAAGTCCAACTCTTTATGACAGACACTTTAACTGCTTATGTTGAAGCAGCTACCGCCGAAGGATTCCCCGAAAACTGGGATCTAGAAACACTCTGGACCGCTCTTCGTGCTCTGTACCCCATCAGTTTGAGTATCGAAGGAGTCCTCCAGGAAGTTGGTGGCGCTGAAGGTTTAGATCAGGATTTCCTTCTGCACAAAGTCTTGGAAGATGCACAGAATGCCTACAGTTCACGCGAAGAAGGGCTCACACCCGATGTTATGCGCGAACTCGAGCGCAAGGTATTACTTTCCGTGCTCGACCGTAAGTGGCGTGAACACCTCTACGAAATGGATTATTTGCAAGAAGGAATCGGACTGCGCGCTATGGCTCAGCGCGATCCGCTTGTGGAATACCAACGTGAAGGTTACGACCTCTTCTCAGCCATGATGGATTCCATTAAGGAAGAACTCGTTGGATTCGTTTTCAATGTCGAGGTTCAAGTGGAAGCTGATTCCCATGAAGTCGCCGCCAAAGGTATTGAAATTCCCAAGGCAGAAGTCAACCAACTTCGTTACTCAGCGGCCGATGTCGACGGCGAAGTAAAACAAAGCGGTGGCACTAGTCGCAATGCACCTTGCCCATGTGGCTCTGGCCGCAAGTACAAGCGCTGTCACGGAGCTGCCAACTCTTAAAGCAGAACCATCTCGGTGCATAACCAACGTTTGTCCACGCCTTCAAAACGCAGTGCAAGCGATCGCACGCGCTCGTTGATTCGAAGCGTGACGGTTGATTCGCAGACCCCATCGATAGGTTCGGAGAGATAAATCTTTCGCACTCGCGGGATCTCTTTCATGCTCCCGGATTTACGCACTAACTGCGCATGCACGCTTCGATGACACCATCGCGCTAATTGCATCGGATGTCTGCGCCCGCCCCAAATTTCAACAATCGAAATCACAAACCGCTCAACCCATTCCTGCAGTTGGGGTAAATCTGCGGCAGGGCTGGGCTGCGGGGCAAAATCGCGATCGATGCTCTCACCCGCGTAAGTATTTGGAGTAGGTACTAGATAGAGCTTGCGAGAAGTCGATTTCGAAAGCGGCGGAGCCTCCTGCGGCAGGTAGAGAGCCAAGGCCGGGTGGCTCCAGAGTTCTGGATCAAAGGGGCGATCAGATCCGGCTTGTGGCCAGGTGACGACGGTGGCTGGTGTGGTGGCATCGTTATTCATAGGGTTACTCAACTGGTGCGGGTGCGCTGTTACCTCCACCGATCGGCTGATCTTTTTCTCTCACTTGATTACGCTCGGTGATCTTTGTGGAGGACGTTAGGAGTTCAGGGCTGCATCTAGCCTATGAATGGTCCATGATCGAAATGAAGAACATCTTTCCAGGCAACCCGCGGACTCGTCTGGCTGCCTTTCTCATTGCTCTCTCACTCCTGGCTGCAGTTGCCATCAGCAGCGCCGCCAATCGGGCGAACTGGGTGTGGGCGGCCAGTCACGACATTTCTCCGGGACATCTCATGGCAAGTGCTGATCTCAAAAAGGTGAAAGTTAATCTTTTTGAATCGGGTGGAAAGTATTTTTCCACTGGCGAAGCAGTAGTAGGTTGGTACTCCGCTCGGACAATTCATGATGGTGAACTCATCCCAGTTTCGGCGCTCTCTCGCAAAAGTTCGCTCGTCATCATGCAAAGCCTGCCCCTGCGAGTTGGCCGGTCAGATATGCCCATCGATTTAACTCCAGGAGAACAAGTTGATCTCTACGCGCTTTCCCCTAACACTTCACAAGCCAGCTTTGATCCCATTGTGGCTTTCGCAAATGCAACTGTTGAATCGATAGATCAGAAGTCAAAGGATCTCGGTGGGGATATTGGGGTTGTCGTAGCAATACCAAAGAGTTCGATGATTCAAGTGGTGACAGATATCGCTAATGCCAAAGTTCTGTTGGTGCGCAATGGCTTCTGAGATTCCGCAACTAGAGGTAATCACGGCAATTGCCGACGTTGAAACCGAAGATTTCATCGCCCAACTCTTGTTCTCTCAAGGTTGGAACATCATCAATCGCGCGATTGACTTTGCTGGGTTGCGTACAGCCCTGGAAAATCGCCACGAATTCCTGAGAACTGTAGTTATCTACAGTTCGGACTTAGCAGATCTCAATCTCATTGAGCTCTCTGAAATGGAGGGCCGCTATCCAGCTTTTTCCATTATCTGTATTGATGGAATTGATATCAATTCTCATCTGATTATGACCCATATTCGCAGCAAGCTCCGGCTGCCCCTCGTCTATCAAAATCAATCTTCCGCCAAATCAGAATTATCTATTTCTCAATCCCCTAAAAAACAAAAAATAATTACCGTTACCGGAACTACGGGATCGCCCGGTAGAAGTCACCTCACGCTTTTACTGGCCAACTATTTCTCTTGGCGTTCCCAGGTGCAGGTCTTCGACGCCGACCTCAAGTCTCCTTCGCTTGCTTATTTGGTCGGTACCCAAGCGCAATCTGGTACCAGATTTTCACTGACCACCATACAAACGGCGAACAAACCATCAGATCTACCTGCCAGCGAAATGAAAGAAGTTACCTTTGTAGATATTGGTGCTCTGCCACCTCTGCGCGAAGTTGTTACCGATCGCAGATGGCAAGCAACTTTCATCAATAACATTTTGGAGCAATCATCCTCACTTATTTATATAACCAAGAGTTCTGGCCTGGGTTTATTACGTCTGGAAGATTTCATAACTGAATTCCCAATTTTGCTCCGCAAGATTCCAATCATTTACGTGCTTAATCAGAGGGGTAGCTCTCGAGAGGATCGGGCCATCGAGTCCAGGTTCTCGAGTTTGACCTCAGGGGAGCGGGCCTTCGTTGTGCCACAGGATTCACGGTCGCTCCAGCCTGCCAACCCGCACGGCAAGGTACTAGATCGTTTTGTGGCAAGTTCCAAGCTCGCGAAGGAGATTGATAAGATCGCACAATCGATCGGCTAGGCAATGGTTAACGCGGCAGGAGAGGCCTCAGATGACATCGCGCGAAGACTTGCTGGCCTCCCAGACCGCCCTCTCTATCGAGGACCGGGAACGTTTATCGGAACTCATTGCCGAATGGCAGATGTTGGCCGACTTATCTTTTGCTGACTTGATTCTTTGGGTGCCCAAGCGACGCGACTATCAGACCTGGCCCGAAGGTCATATTGCCTTGGCTCATATCAGGCCAACCACGGCCGCCACAGTCTTTACCCACGATGTGATTGGCTCTGAACTCATGTGGGGGCGCAATCCTCGTATCGATCAAGCGCTATCCCAAGGGGAGATCGTTCGCGATACCCAACCTGAAGTTATTGGCGATCTCTTGATTAAGGAAGAGACCATCCCTGTGCTCTTCGATGGTCGGATTATTGCCGTGATTTCGCGCCATCGTGACGCAGTGCAGATGCGCTCGGCTTCACGCTTGGAAATAAATTATCGTGAAATCGCCCACAATATTTATCGCATGGTGGCTGAAGGAAACTTTCCGGTTCACAACGCCATTTATCGAGCAGAATCCGCTCCTCGAGTTGGCGATGGTTTGATTAGGTTAGATGGTGGCGGCAATATCACTTACGCCAGCCCCAATGCCCGATCAGCATTTAGCCAAGTGGGTTGGGAGTCAGAACTCGAGAACCACATCCTGGGTGAAGTTTTTGAGAGCCTCTCACAAAGTTCGCATCAACCTACTGATGAACCGTGGCGCATCATTGTCAGCGGTGAACAATTGCGCCGCGCTGATTTTGAAAATAGCCGGGGAATTATGGATTTGTTGGTGATACCGCTGACTCAAGGTCCAGATCGCATTGGTGCCATTGTGTTGCTGCACAATGTGACTGAACTTCGCAGGCGTGATCAAGCGCTCGTGACCAAAGATGCAACCATTCGTGAAATCCATCACCGAGTTAAAAATAATTTGCAGACAGTCTCGGCACTTTTGCGGTTACAGGCACGGCGGGTAGAAGACCCCATTGCGAGTGCGGCACTGGCTGAAGCAATTCGTCGGGTCGCATCCATTGCCATCGTTCACGAAACTCTCTCGACCAGCTCCACGGAAACCGTTCAGTTCGATGAAGTTTATGATCGCATTGTTCATAACGCGATCGAACTCAGTTCTCGTCCCATCACTCTGGCTAAGGATGGATCCTTTGGAATCTTTCCGGCACAGATTGCTACTCCGCTGGCGTTAGTAATAACAGAATTAATTCATAATTCGCTGGAACATGGATTGGCCGAAACCGGTGATGCCCTGCGTGCTGAAATTATTCGTACGGGGGAGACGTGCTCCATCGCGATCATCGATAATGGCGAAGGGCTGCCGGAAGATTTCGAATGGGAGCAATCATCCAATTTGGGGCTGCGCATCGTTCGGACGCTTACCGAGAATGAATTAAAGGGAACTATCGCCTTAAAGCGCGAAACCGGAGAAACCTGGGCGATATTAAATTTCCCAGTGAAGTAGGACTAGAAGCTGTTCTGGCTCTCCATCATGCGGGCACGGTTTCGAGCAGCGCGGCGCTTGAGAGCGCGTCGCTCATCTTCAGAGAGACCACCCCATACGCCAGCATCTTGACCGCTCTCTAGAGCCCAGGCCAGGCAGGCCTCTTTGACCGAGCAGCGATGGCAAACTTTCTTTGCCTCTTCGATTTGGGCCAGGGCAGGACCAGTGTTTCCGATCGGAAAGAAGAGTTCAGGATCTTCATCCCGGCAGGCCGCGTCGTGTCGCCAGTCCATAGTGTGCGTACTTCTCCTCGATTAGTTCTTCAGTGGGTAACTAGATGTGACAATAGGTGATAAACAGGACATAAGCCCCGAAAGATCGAGCGCTTAAGCCCGTATTCTCTCGCGTATCTCTCGCGTAAACAAGGACATAGCCTGAGAGATTCCCGCATATTTGGCTATATCAGTGGGTTATCCGTCACAGTGCCCCCGGCAGGAATCGAACCTGCGCCCCCGCCTCCGGAGGGCGGTGCTCTATCCCCTGAGCTACGGGGGCCCAAGTAGTTTCGCCCCAAGGCTATCAGCGCAGCCAGGGCTTGCTCCGCTCTGCCGATGTAGCCCTGAACTGTCAGAATACCGACCATGAGTGAGCGGGCATATTTTGCAACGGGATGTTTTTGGGGTGCCGAACGCCGGTTTTGGCAGATGGCAGGTGTCGAATCCACCTCCGTCGGTTACATGGGCGGAGCACGCCCAAACCCAACGTATGAGCAAGTCTGTACCGGTGTCACCGGTCATGCCGAAGCGGTGGAAGTTATTTTCGATCCATCTGTGGTGACCTATCAACGCTTGCTGGAAGAGTTCTGGACGATGCACGACCCGACCTCGCTCAACAAACAAGGTGGCGACATCGGCACTCAATATCGCAGTGCAATATTTGCGACAACTCCCGAGCAGCTACTCACTGCCATTAATTCCAAAGATATTTACGAAGAAGTTCTTCTGCAGAATGGCCTCGATCCGATTTGCACAGAAATACAAGAAGCCGATGGACACACTTATTGGCCAGCCGAGGAGTATCACCAGAAATACTTAGCCAAGAATCCCCATGGGTACGACTGCCATTCCTCAACCGGAATTGCATTTCCTGCCATTGAAACTTCTGCGGGGGCAAACTAGATGAACGCTGAAGAAATCTCGCCATTGCGTCCTGATGGGACCGCCTATCCAGTTCAACTTGATGATGCAGCTCTGAAACAAACTTTAGATCCGCTCTCCTTCGATGTTCTGCGCAAAGCAGCGACCGAACGTCCCTTCACCGGCGAATACACCGATACTGAGACGGTTGGAATTTATAAATGCAAGGCGTGTTCGGCTGAACTCTTTAGAAGTGAAACCAAGTTTCATTCGGGCTGTGGTTGGCCATCTTTCTAT
>CANBRH010000005.1 GCA_947371865.1 Actinomycetota bacterium | reverse complement strand
GGTTTTCTTACTGTGGGTTTTATTCCAAGTGCTGAAATCTCGTTAAAACTCTCAAAACGCTGCGGCTTAGGCGGCTTCGCAAAAACCAAGGATGTGAGAATCTCGATGAAAATCTGAAGGTTATTTATAAGGATTGGGCCACTCGATTTTGTGAAACCTGACGAGTGTGATCTTCAGACACAAGAAAGGTAGCACAAGTTTTCGATACGGAGCAAACCCGCCACACGCTCCCTAGTCCGCCCAATAATGGTTATTTAGCGCCTGCCTGTGAAACCTCAAGGACAAGTGGCTTGAAAGTATCTGGCGCCAAAGTGACGATATCGGCTAGCTCTTGGTCGTTATTTGTATGAAGTACCAAGACGGATGGCCCAGCACCAGAGATGGTGGCGGCTATTCCAGCTGCTCGCAACTTCTTCACAAGCTCCAACGATTTCGGCATGGCCACCCCGCGATACTCCTGATGCAGATGGTCCTCAGTTGCGGCGAAGAGCAAATCTGGTCGATGCGAAAGCGCATGAACCAACAATGCAGATCTGGAGGAATTGATGACGGCATCTCGATACGGAACCGAGTCCGGGAGAAGTTTGCGGGCTTTGCTGGTCGCCAAATGATTTTCTGGGAGAAAGACCACCGCTTTGATTGCGGGCGCAACCGGAATAGTGACAGCCTTACCAAAATCTTTTCCGAGATGATTTTCCATCCAGGCGATCGTGGCTCCACCCAACAGAGCGGCGGCAACGTTATCTGGATGTCCTTCAAGTTCGGTGCCGAGTGCGATCACATCATCGTTAGTCATATATTGATCGCCGCCCACAACAAGGGAGCGAGCCAGGGTTAGTCCGCCCACGATGGCGCTAGCCGAGGAGCCCATTCCGCGTCCTTGTGGAATGGAATTTTTGGCGCGAATCGCAATACCTTTTGGCATCTTGCCCATGAACTTGAAACCAAACATCATGGATTTATAAACCAAGTTTTTGGCATCGCGTGCGATTTCATCTGCACCTTCACCAATAACGTCGATATCGGCGCCGTCGCCATCAAGAATTTGCGCAACATATTCATCGCGGATTTCTAGTGCCAGGCAGAGAGAATCAAATCCCGGTCCTAGGTTTGCGCTAGATGCTGGGACACTCACTTTTGCAGCGGCGGCTTTAAAAGTTAACTGATTCATCGCTGCGGCCATGTTAGGCCAAACCCATTGCGGCAGCTGCACGATCGATATCGACAGGAATGAGCGTTGGCGCTCCAGCACCGTCGAGAACCCATTGAACGTCCTTCAAGCCATTACCGGTGACAGTAATAACAATCTTCTTACCAGCAGGAAGTTGGCCAGCGGCTTTCTTCTTGATTAAACCGGCGATACCTGCAGCGCTGGAAGGTTCTACAAAAACGCCTTCTTTTGCAGCAACTAGGCGGTAGGCAGAAAGAATTTCATCGTCCGTGACGGAGTCAATCAATCCACCAGAAGTATCCCGTGCAGAAACGGCCTGCTCCCAAGATGCTGGATTACCGATTCGAATTGCGGTCGCGATGGTTTCTGGATTGGTGACAACATGTCCTAAGACAATTGGTGCTGCGCCAGCGGCTTGAAAACCCCACATCTGCGGGAGTTTCGAAGAAATGCCATCTGCGAAATACTCTTGATAGCCCTTCCAATAGGCCGTGATATTTCCAGCATTTCCCACCGGAAGGACATGAAGATCGGGGGCATCACCCAACATATCCACGATCTCAAAGGAGGCCGTCTTCTGACCTTCGATCCGGAAAGGGTTAACTGAGTTCACCAATGCAACGGGGTACTTGGCGGCGAGGTCCCTCGCCAAAGTCAGGCACTCATCAAAATTGCCATCTACCTGCAGCAACGTTGCACCGTGTGCGATGGCTTGAGCCAATTTGCCCATGGCAATCTTTCCTTGCGGAACCAAGACAACGGGCGTCATACCTGCCTTAGTGGCGTATGCAGCAGCGCTAGCGGAGGTATTTCCGGTGGAAGCGCAAATGACAGCTTTAGCGCCTTCTTCAGCCGCTTTTGAAATTGCCATCGTCATGCCGCGATCTTTAAAAGAACCGGTGGGATTTGCGCCTTCAACCTTCAGCCAAATTTCGTTATCCAACATATCTGACAGAACGCAGGCTGCTACTAGCGGAGTGCCGCCTTCTCGCAATGTGACGACTGGGGTTTTGTCAGAAACTGGCAAGCGGTGTCGATATTCATCGATGACGCCACGCCATTGATGCGAAGTTTCATTACTCATGAATTAAGTCCTTCCACACGGATGACGCTGAGAACATCTTTGACGGAGTCGAGTTCTGCTAGTTGCGAAACAGTTGACGAGAGCGCGGCTTCGGTAGCGATGTGAGTGAGAACAGTCAGTTCAGCGTCGAGACCGCGGCCATCTTGTCGGACGGTCAAAATAGAAACGCCATTGTTGGCCACGGTGGTTGCGACAGCGGCCAAAACACCTGGGATGTCAGCAACTTCCAGGCGAATTAAGTAGCGAGTCTTTGTGGCGCCCATGGGCGCGATATCGAGATCGGCATAATCAGTTTCGGTAGGCCCAAGGCTGCCTTCGATTCGATTGCGGGCAACGGCAACGAGATCTCCCAAGATTGCAGAGGCTGTGGGTGTGCCACCAGCGCCTCGACCGTAAAACATCAATTCGCCGGCAGATTCGCATTGCACGAAAACCGCATTAAATGCTTCACGAACAGAAGCCAATGGATGAGTCTTTGGAATCATAGTGGGGTGAACGCGCACCGAGATCGTCTCTTCTTCGCTACCGTGAGTCTCGTTGGCTTCGGCGATGGCCAATAGTTTGATGACAAAACCCATCTCTTTTGCCACCCAGACATCATCTGCGGTTATGTGGGTTATGCCCTCGCGATAAACATCTTCATCGGTAACTTGGGTATGGAAAGCCAGACCAGCCAAAATCGCGGCTTTGGCAGCGGCATCAAAACTTTCGATATCAGCAGTTGGATCGGCTTCGGCATATCCCAAACTTTGTGCCTCTTTTAGGGCGCTATCGAAAGATGCGCCGGTTTCGTACATCTTGGTCAAGATGTAATTTGTGGTGCCATTGATGATTCCCATTACGCGTTGGACGCGATCTCCTACCAATGATTCAGCGAGCGGACGCAAAATTGGAATTGCACCTGCAACGGCTGCTTCGTAATAGAAATCAACATCGGCTTCATCTGAGGCATGAAAAAGTTCGGCGCCATGTTTAGCTAAAAGCGCCTTATTTGCGGTGACGACGGCTTTTCCGTTTTCCATCGCAGTAAGGATTAATCGGCGTGCGGGTTCGATGCCCCCCATCACTTCAATGACCAAGTCGATCGAAGGATCGGTGACGATCGATTCCAAATCGGTAGTAAAGAGTTGTGGATCAATTCCCGCATGCGCACGGGCTAGATTGCGAATTCCAATTTTGACGATCTCGAGACCGGCGCCAGACCTGGCTGCTAAATCTTGCTGATTGGCGATCATCAGGCGAGCGACTTCAGAGCCCACAACTCCGCAGCCGAGCATTCCTACTCGTAGCGTTCTCTTTTCGGCGCTCATCATGTACCCATTCTTCTAGTTCTCTCGTGCTGGCTCAACAACATCGAGAGCCAACAAATCTTTTTCAGTTTCGCGACGCACGATGGTGCGCGCTTTTCCGCCTTTTACGGCCACTACAGCCGGTCTTGGAACATGGTTGTAGTTGCTGGCCATACTGCGCCCATAAGCGCCCGTTGCAGGAATTGCCAAGAGATCGCCTGGTCCAATGTCTTCAGGCAAATCAATTTCGCGAATGATGATGTCCCCTGATTCGCAATGCTTGCCCACGAGTCGGCTGGAAACAAGATCGGCGCTGGAACGGCGATTTGCCAAGAGAGCGTGATATTCGGCCGCATATAGAGCTGGACGAATGTTGTCGCTCATGCCGCCATCAACCGCGATGTATCTGCGCGTCAGCCCGCCATCAAGCTCGACTGATTTAGTGGTTCCGACTTGGTACAACGTGATTGTGGTGGGACCGACAATGGCTCGGCCCGGTTCGATAGAAACGAAAGGAATATTAAGCGAATGCTTGGCACATTCATCGTTAACAACTTGAGATAAGGCAGCCAATACGCCATGAGGATCTTCGGACTCTTCGCCCGGAAGGTAGGCAATTCCGTATCCCCCGCCTAAATCGAGTTCGGGCAATTGCCGATCGAAATGATTGCGATATTTGGCCAAGAGTTCAATCAGGCGAGCTGCGGCAATCGAAAAACCCTCGATGCCAAATATTTGCGAACCGATATGACAATGGAATCCAGCCAACCGCAGTGAATCTTGCTCTTCCACGTGTTCAACTGCTTTCCAGGCCGAACCGCTGGCAATCGAAAATCCGAATTTCACATCCTCATGAGCAGTGGCAATGAATTCATGAGTATGCGCTTCGATTCCTGGAGTTAGACGAAGGAGAACTTTCTGAATTGTGCCAAGTTCTGCTGCAATGCGTGCAACGCGTTCTATTTCTTGAAAAGAATCAATGACAATTGCGCGGACCCCAACTTCGATAGCCCGACGAATCTCAATTTCGGATTTGTTGTTGCCGTGGACTTCAATGCGATCAGCTGGAAAATCTGCAGCGAGAGCAACAGCCAACTCTCCGCCCGTGCAGACATCTAATCCAATACCGACTTCATTAATCCATTTGGCAACTTCGACGCTGATGAAAGATTTGGCGGCATAGAAAACGGTGCCTGCGTGGAGAGCAAAACTCTTCTCAAGGGCACTTTTCCACGACGCGGCACGAAGCTTGAAGTCATCCTCGTCAATGACAAAAAGTGGCGTTCCAAATTCAGAAGCCAGTCTGGTTGCGCTGCAACCAGCAACGTTGAGTTCGTTATTTTCAATAGCGGAATTTGTCGAAAAGACTTCTGGAGCAAATCCGGAATTGTCGCTGGAGGGCATGTCTACATCCTCTCCGGGGCACTGACGCCAAGGAGTGACAAACCATTGGCCACAACTTGAGCAGTAGCCAGGCAAAGATTGGCCCGCGCGGAGTGAATTGGCTCGGCCGGTTCTTCTCCCATAGGTAAGACGCGACAGTCGTTGTAGAAGCGGTGATACACGCCCGCCAACTCTTCGACATACCGAGCGATGCGATGTGGCTCGCGAAGTTCGGCCGCACCAGAGACAACTTTAGGGAACTCGCCCAGCAAGCCCATGAGTTCGCGTTCGCGGTGATGTTCGAGGAGTTCGTATTCAGCAGCGAATTCGGAACCATAAACGATCCCTAACTCAGAAGCGTTTCGAAGTACGGCACAGATGCGGGCATGGGCATACTGAACGTAATACACCGGGTTTTCGTTGGTTCGGCTGCGAAGAACATCAACATCCATCACCATAGGTGTATCAACTGGGTAGCGAATCAGTGTGTAGCGGGCAGCATCCACGCCAACCTTTTCAACCAATTCTTCAAGAGTAATAATGGTTCCGGCGCGCTTAGAGAGTTTGAGTTCTTCTCCGCCTTCCATGATCTTGACCATCTGTCCGATGAGCACATGAATGTTGTATTCGGGATCATCGCCAGCACAAGCAGCAATTGCTTTGAGTCGACCAACGTATCCGTGATGGTCTGCGCCCAACATGTAAATACAAATATCAAATCCGCGTTCGCGCTTGTTGATGTAGTAAGCGGAATCTGCTGCGAAGTATGCGAAGGAGCCATCGGATTTAATGATCACGCGATCTTTATCGTCCCCGAAATCTGTGGTGCGCAGCCAAGTAGCGCCATCTAGTTCAAAGACGTGACCTTGCTGTCGCAACTTCTCGAGACTGTGGTTGAAGAAATCATTTTCAAACAAACTTTTTTCGGAGAACCAAACATCAAAATGTGTTCCCAAATCATCCAGAACTCGTTGTTGATCTTTGAGCTGCAAGGCATAGCCATAATCTCGGAAAGCGGAGATTGCTTCTGCACCTTCAAGCTGGAGAATTTCGGGATGTGCCGCGACGATTTCGTGTGCGATATCTTCAATGTAAGCGCCGTGATAACCCTCTTCCGGACGTGCTTTACCCAGCGCAGCCGCGCGAATGGAAGCTCCAAAAAGTTCCATCTGATTTCCGCGATCGTTGACGTAAAATTCTCGTGTAACTGATGCTCCGGTAGCGGCAAGCAAACGTCCTAGCGCGTCACCAACGGCTGCCCACCGAGTGTGCCCCAAGTGCAATGGGCCTGTGGGATTGGCGCTGACGAATTCGAGATTGACGGAAACGCCGGACATGCTGGTGGCGTGCCCGTATTTTTCAGCTTGGCGAAAAATGCTAGCGATGACTTCGCCTTGGCTGGATTTGGCCAAAGTGATATTGATGAAACCAGGGCCGGCGATATCAACCTGAGCGACTTCGGGCAGGGCGATGAGACCCTTTTGAACTATTTGCGCAATATCCCGTGGGGACTTACCGGATGGTTTTGCCAGTGCTAAGGCTATAGAAGTGGCGTAATCGCCATGATCGCGATTCTTCGGTCGATCGAGGGTGATCTGGGAAGGAATGTCGCACCCGAGAAAATCCCGTGAACTCTCCAAGATCTGCACTATTGCAGCGCTAATGTGATCTTGAATCGAACTCATCTGGGCAAGGTTACCGTTTCGGCACTTGCACATATTCCCAATTTTCGTTATCAAACCGTTAACAAAAATGTCCTATTTGTCGAGATCTAACTCGTGACCTTTTCTCTCGTGAAGACTACCTTTCGAAGGCTGTCTCGAATGTATGGCCAAATGCAGGTTTGGCCACGAGAGGCACCTTCGAAAGGTAATTTCACATATGACCAAGCGACGTATCGCGTTTACTGCCGTTATTGCAACAGCAGCACTCGCACTTACTGGTTTTGCATCTACCTCAGCAAACGCTGCCGCAAAGGGCTTCGTTGGCGTCATCCTCCCAGATGCCGCTTCTTCAAACCGCTGGGAAACTGCAGATCGTCCATTCCTTACTGCGGCTTTCAAGGCTGCTGGCGTAACCGCTGACATCCAGAACGCAAATGGCGACAAGACAGCTTTCCAGACCATTGCTGATCAAATGCTCACCAAGGGTGCAAAGGTTTTGATCATGGTCAACCTTGATTCCGCATCTGCCAAGGCAGTTCAGGACAAGGCAAAGGCTCAAGGCGTTCCAACAATTGACTACGACCGTTTAACTTTGAATGGTTCCGAGTCCTACTACGTCTCCTTCGATAACACCGCCGTTGGTGTACTACAAGGAACCGGAATTGTTAACTGCCTCAAGGCCGCCGGAAAGACCAAGGCTCGCATCGTTTACCTCAATGGTTCTCCAGACGATAACAACGCCACCTTGTTCAAGAAGGGCTATGACTCAGTCATCCGCCCATTGATCAAGTCCGGTGCTTACACCCTCGTTGACGACCAAGCTGTTCCCGGCTGGGATAACGTCAAGGGCGGAACCATCTTCGAACAACAACTCACCAAGGCTGGCGGCAAACTCGATGCAGTAGTTTCTGCAAACGAAGGCCTCGGACTTGCAGCAGTTGCAGTTCTGAAGAAGAACAAGCTCAATGGCAAGGTTTGCGTATCTGGACAAGATGCAACCGTTGATGGCCTCCGCGCCATCTTGACCGGTGACCTTTCCAACACCGTTTACAAGGCCATCAAGGCCGAGGCAAACGGTGCTGCTGCACTTGCAGTAGCTCTCCTCAATGGCAAGAAGGCATCTGCTGCTACTGGCGTAACAAACAACGGAACAGTCAACGTTCCTTCAGTTCTGTTAAAGCCAGTCGGAATCACAAAGGCTAACGTCAAGGTTGTTATTGCTGACGGATTCCAGAAGCGCGCTGATGTTTGCAAGGGCCTTGAGACTCTCTGCAAGAAGTACGGCATCTAAGTAGTTAGATAACTACAGCTGGTGTAATTGAATAGGCGCCTGGTTCGAGTAATCGAAACTGGGCGCTTATTTCTATAGTGCCGTTAGAGCAATCCAATTAAGATTTAGCAGTTCCATGTACAGAAAAATCATTTCTTGAAAATGAGAACTTCCCGAAGAGATCGAACGAAAGGCATACAGTGGCGCAGCCCATACTTTCATTACGTTCCATCAACAAATCATTTGGTCCCGTTCACGTCTTGCGCGATGTAAACCTGGATGTCTATCCCGGCGAAGTGACCGCGCTTGTTGGAGATAACGGCGCCGGTAAATCGACGTTGATCAAATGCATCGCCGGTATTTACACCCCCGACAGCGGGCAATATCTCTTTGACAATAATGAAGTCCAAGTTCACGGTCCACGCGATGCAACTGCTCTGGGAATTGAAGTTGTCTACCAAGACCTGGCGCTCTGCGACAACCTCGACATCGTTCATAACATGTTCTTGGGACGCGAGCAGAAGAAAGGCATGGTGTTAGACGAATCTGCCATGGAAGTCATGGCGCGCAAGACGCTTGATGGTCTAAGCGTGCGTACTGTGAAGTCCATACGCCAAACGGTTTCATCCCTCTCTGGAGGTCAACGCCAGACCGTTGCTATTGCCCGCGCCGTTCTGTGGAATAACAAGGTAGTTATCCTCGACGAACCAACCGCCGCCCTCGGTGTTTCGCAGACCGAACAAGTGCTCCATCTCGTTCGCAGGTTGGCCGACAGTGGCATCGGCGTCATTCTCATCAGCCACAATCTCAACGACGTCTTCGAAGTAGCCGACAATATTGCCGCTCTTTATTTGGGACAGATGGCAGCTCAAGTGCGCAAGGCCGACGTTACTTCAAATCAAGTTATCGAACTCATCACCACCGGAAAATCAGCAGGCGTGGCCTCGATTGGAGCTAATTCATGAGCACTGAAGTCGAAGTCACCGTTCATCCATTAAAGGGTGCTGCACAAGATTATTGGTCACGCATTAAATCTGGCGACATCGGTGCGCTACCAGCAGTCCTTGGTCTACTTGTACTCTGCGCCGTTTTCAGTGTGATGCAAGATTCGTTCTTAACCCCGGGCAACTTTGCCAACCTATTAACTCAAGCCGCTGCGGTCATTGTGATCGCCATGGGCTTGGTCTTTGTTTTATTGCTGGGCGAGATCGATCTCTCTGCTGGTTACTCATCAGGTGTTTGTGGGGCAGTTCTGGTTATTTTGGTAACCAACCACAATTTCAAATGGTGGATTGCCTTTCCCATCAGCATCGTCGTTGGAATTGCACTTGGCCTCTTTATCGGTTGGTTGGTCTCCTTCCTGGGTATTCCTTCCTTCGTCGTAACGCTGGCGACCTTCCTTGCCTTCCAAGGGCTCTTGCTCCTGCTTGCTGGTGAAGGCGGAACCATTCGTATGGAAGATCCGACTGTGCTCTCGGTCGAGAACAGCAATATGAATGTTTCCATTAGTTGGATCTTCTACATCGCCTGCGGAGCCATGTATGTCCTCAGCGGACTTCGTCGGGTCTATGCCCGTCGCAAGGTGGGCTTGAAGACCGAACTCATGCAACTGTGGGTTCTCAAGACTGTTGGTTTGCTAGGCGTTACCGGTATTGCGGTCTATGCCCTCAACCTCGAGCGCAGCAATAACCCACAACTAGTGAGCCTCAAGGGCATTCCATATGTCGTACCCGTGATTCTCTTCCTCCTTGTTATCGGAACCTTCGTCCTCAATCGCACCGCGTTTGGCCGTCACCTCTATGCAGTCGGTGGTAATGCAGAGGCCGCGAGACGTTCTGGCATCAATGTGAAGTGGGTCCGCATTTCAGCCTTCATCATCTGTTCGGCACTCTCCGCTGTTGCTGGCTTGATCTTTGCTTCACGGCAGAACTCGGTCTCCCCTACAACCGGCGGAAGCTCGACTCTGCTCTATGCCGTAGGAGCAGCCGTTATTGGCGGCACCAGCCTCTTCGGTGGCAAGGGCAAGATGCGCGATGCCATCCTTGGCGGTCTGGTCGTTGCCGTCATCGACAACGGAATGGGTCTGCTGGGTTATGCAGCCGGCATCAAGTTCATCGTCACTGGTTTGGTCCTTTTGATCTCCGCCAGCGTTGATGCCATCTCCCGTAAAGGCGGCGGCAGTTAACCAATCTCAATAAAAAGCGGACTCGGTGAAATTCACCAAGTCCGCTTTTTTAATGCTGTAAAACGATTACAGTCCGACTCCCAATATCTTCGGGGAGTCTCCCTTACAGTCCGACTCCCATCAAATGCTCCAAAGCCAGCTGATCTAAAGCTTCATAGCCATAGCCTCGCTCGCCTGCGCTTTCTACATCGAAGGAATCATCAACTAACGACTTCCAGGTTTCACCAGCAGCCAATGTTGGAACCGTCAATTCATTGATCCGAGATTCGACCATGGCGGCTTGTACCCGTGGATCGTTGCGGAAGGCCAAGGCGCGCTCTTTTAGCAACAAGTAAGTGCGCATGTTTGCACTAGCAGATGCCCAAACGCCTTTGTCATCTTCGGTGCGTGCCGGCTTGTAGTCAAAGTGCTTTGGACCTTGATAGTTATAGCGTTCCAAGAGATCAACCAAGAAGAAGGCTGACTTGAGATCGCCATGGCCGAAGACCAAATCTTGGTCGTACTTGGGACCGTGCTGGCCATTGAGATCAATATGGAACAACTTGCCGTGATAAAGAGCTTGAGCAATTCCGTGAACAAAGTTAAGCCCGGCCATTTGTTCGTGACCGACTTCAGGGTTAACGCCAACCATTTCTGGATGATCCAAAGAATTAATGAAGGCGATGGCGTGACCAATCGTGGGCAAGAAAATATCGCCACGGGGCTCGTTGGGCTTTGGTTCAATAGCAAACTTCATGTCATAACCTTTATCGATCACGTACTGGCCCAAGAGATTGAAGCCTTCGCGATAACGCTCTAGGGCAACGTAGGCATCTTTAGCACCGTCGGATTCAGCGCCTTCGCGGCCACCCCAGCAGACATAAATCTGAGCGCCCAGATCAGCAGCCAGATCAATATTGCGCATCACTTTGCGAAGTGCATATCGACGAATGTCACGATCATTGGAAGTCAGCGCACCGTCTTTAAAGACCGGGTGCGTAAAAAGATTGGTGGTCGCCATGGGAATCTTCATGCCGGTCTCGGCCAGCGCCTTCTTAAACTTGGCAATATGCCCCGCACGATCGGCATCATTGGAACCAAAAGGAATCAAGTCATCATCATGGAAAGTCACACCATATGCACCGCGAGCGGCTAATTCATTAACGCTACGAACCGGGTCCAAGGCAGCGCGAGTCGCGTCACCAAAGGGGTCACGTGCCTGCCAGCCAACAGTCCAGAGGCCGAAGGTGAATTTATCCGCGGGAGTCGGAGTGAGGGACATAGGTAAACGCTCCTTATGAGGCGCAAAAGCGGCCAGTTTGGTCGATTGAACGACTTACCTTAGCCTTCTCCTATCTCCAGCGGGAGTGGTGAAATGGCAGACACGCAGGTCTTAGGAACCTGTGTCTTCGGACGTGCGGGTTCAAGTCCCGCCTCCCGCACTCGGTAATTTTTCTCAGTAATTCCCAAAACGCTAGCCTTGAGCCATGGCAAAACCCTCTCCCGCCAAGGTCAAGATGTTAGCCTCTCAAGCTAAGAAAGCTGCGGCCGCAAATCGTGCAACCAAGCAGGCACAGGCACAAGTAGCCTCCAAGGCAGCCTCTCCTCAAGATGAATACTTTGAACAGGATGGCAATTGGCGCGAGATCGGTTTAGCAGCACCGGCTAGGCGGGCGCTCATCGATGAAGGTTTTTACCAGCTGAGCGATCTCCGCAAAGTTTCCTTATCCGCAGTGAAGGAACTCCACGGCATGGGGCCAAATGCAATTCGAATCCTGGTAGCGGAAATGAAGAAGCACGATCTCTCATTTCGAGGTTAGCAAGCTCCCAAGCCCGATAACACGACTTACTATTTATGGGCTGCGGCAAAACCCAATAAGAGATCGCGTTTAATATCTGAAATATCTTCCAGACCAATACTCAACCGAACCATTCCCGGAGTAATGCCCGCCGCGATCTGTTCTTCAGGGTTGAGTTGTGAATGCGTTGTTGATGCAGGATGAATAACCAGCGATCGAACATCACCAATGTTGGCGACATGGCTGAAGAGTTCCAGCCCTTCGACGAATTTCTGCCCCGCCACTGAACCTCCTGAGATTTCGAATGACATAACTGCGCCAGCGCCCTTAGGTGCGTATTTCAGAGCCTGTGCATGCCACTTTGACGATGGCAAACCCGCATAGCTGACGTGTTCGACGCCAGGCTGAACTTCCAACCATTCAGCAATCGCTTGTGCATTTTCTATATGTCGCTGCATACGCAGGCTGAGTGTTTCCAGACCTTGAGCCAATAGCCAAGCATTGAAAGGCGAAACGGACGCACCGATGTCACGTAACAATTGAAGGCGCGCTTTAAAAATATAAGCCAAGTTGGCGCCGAATGAAGAACCCACTCCGAGAGTCTGGGCATAGACCAGACCGTTGTAGCTGGGATCGGGTTCATTAAAACCCGGAAACTTCTTGGGATTTGCAGCAAAATCAAAATTTCCAGAATCCACAATGGCCCCGACCATGGCGCTGCCGTGCCCAGATAAGAACTTTGTGGCTGAGTGGGTGACGATGTCAGCGCCGTATTCAATGGGTTTGGTTATGTATGGGGTCGCAATCGTGTTATCGACGATCCACGGAACGCCTACTTCATGGGCGATTTTGCCTATTCCTTCAATGTCCAAGACCGCGCCTAATGGATTAGAAATTCCCTCGCCAAAAAAGGCTTTGGTATTTGGACGCACCGCGGCGCGCCAGGCATCTAAATTGCTGGCATCTTCAACGAAGGTAAATTGCAAGCCAAACTTCGGGAGGGTGTAATTGAAGAGGTTGTAGGTGCCGCCATACACATTTCGGCTAACAACAACATGATCGCCGGCTTCAGCAACATTCATGATGGCATAGGCGGTGGCTGCCATTCCCGTAGCAACCAGCAATGAGGCAACGCCACCTTCAAGCACAGATAAGCGTTTTTCGACGGCATCCTGAGTTGGATTGTTGATGCGGGTATAAACATTGCCTGCTTCAGCAATTCCAAAGAGGTTTGCCGCGTGTTGAGTATCGCGAAATTGATAAGCCGTAGTTTGGTAAATCGGCAACGATCTGGAGCCCGTAACTGGATCCGGAAATTGTCCAGAGTGAATTTGTTGGGTATCGAATGACCAATCTTCTCTATTAACCATGCCCGCAACCTTGTCGCACCTGCAAGGCGAATTCAATAGAGCGGACGCGGCATAAGTGCTATCGCTAGCGCCTTCGGCTTCGATCCGCGCGCAAACTTTGGGAATACTTAGAAAATAACCTTTTCGGTCGTCTCAATATTCGCCACCCGACCGGGCAACGAATAGTTCATGAAGTTTTGATTGGTTTCATCGACGATCACTGACGCTGGCAGCGTGCCGGAATCCCATTGGCTATCTGAAGTCGTATGAGCATCCTCAACCAAGGTGACGTCGTAGCCTCGTTCCAGGGCGGCGTGGGTTGTATGGCGAACGCAGTTATTGCTCTGCGCTCCGGTGATGAAAAGGTGTTCTACTTTCAACTCGGCTAAAACAGACTCAAGATTGGTCTCTTCAAAGGAGCTGCGGTAAAGCTTGCGAATATTGGGCTCATTTTCCAGTGGTTTTAATTCTGGAACGATCTGCCAATTGTCACTCCCGATCGCCATACCTTCTTCAGAATGTTGGACCCAGATAACGGGGGTGCCGGCCTCGCGTGCCTGTTCCACCAAAGAATTTATATTGGCAATAACACCATCGCGATTCCATGCATCAGGCACCACGCTATTTTGAACGTCGATCACAATCAGGGCAGCGTTATCACGATCAGGAAAATTGCTCATGCCTGCAGTTTATTCATAAAGGCTCCAGTATTCTCAACCGTATGAAGAGACTTATTTGGCTGGCCGTTTCCGTGTCACTGGCATTCAACGCGGTCCTGCTCTTAGCCTCCACCGCAAATGCCCACTGGGTCCTTTCGCATGTGTCCGGCGGGCAATATAAATCGCTCCCGTTTGGTATCAGATTCTCAAACTTTGTGGTCGGGCTCTTCTCGCTCTATTTGATTTACTTTGCACACCTTTTGGTGGAGCGAAACGGCGCTTGGTCGCGCAAGGTTCTCCTGCTTTCACGATCGGTCACAATTCTTTTTATTCTCAGCACTATTGTGAATGCCATGTCCAAAAGCTCTAACGAGAGTTGGAATGCAATCCCTGCTCTAGTTATCGCTCTGGGAATTTACAGACTTAGCGGCAAAGATATTCCGCTCCACTAACCGAAATTGTATTTTCCGCCAATTCCTCAAACTACTTCGGCTGGGGCGAAATGATCCCTAACTTGTTGAGAGTGTTCCAGTACTCCATGTTTGCTTGAGAAATCGCGTTTTGCATATTTTGCCGAGCTACTGCAAGTGCGCTTTTAAATTGAACATTAGCTTCGAGCTTGGCTTTCTTGTCGCCGTTTGCGGCAAGGATCGCCTGGTCACGATTGGCTTGTGAATCGGCGACAAATAGCTGGAAAGTCGATTTGGCAGTTCTCAATGCAGTGGACAAAGTTTTCTTAGCCAGGCTCATGCCAACTTTTTGGTCGGTAGTAAGCGGTTGACCCGAAACGACAATATGGTGGGTTTTTACAGTGGGACCTGCAGCAGTGGGCGTGGCAGAAATGCTCGAGCTTGGGGCTGGCGAGGCCGTGCTGTTGGCAAATACAACTGGAGTTGAGAGAAATGCGATGGATGTCGCCATCACAGTTACACCGATTCGTCTTGCCATGATTTATCCCTTTTGCCCTGGCTAATGCTTTCGTTGAAGGATTGCCAGAATGTTCGCAGAAAAAGTATCCCACTTTTCGTAGAATTGCCACGATAGCCTTCCCACTATGAATTTTGGCTTGAAGGCTAAAACCACAAAGTCACGAGCCTTCTCGCTCATAGCAATCTCAGGATTGCTGATCTTGGCCACTCCCGCCCCAAACACCGAAGCGTTAAACCTGGGAAAAATGGTGCATCTTCGGGTCGCAAGCCCGGAGACTGACTACCCCGTCAGAGATGTATTTGTTTGGACGCCCGCCCTCAATGGCGAAGATCCAAAATCTTTGCCCGTCGTTTACATGTTGCACGGTTGGTCCGGTAGTCCCGCTGGCTTGATCAGCGCAGTTGAAAAACCGCTAGCCATTGCCTTCGCAGAAGGCGCAGCGCCATTTGTCGCAGTTTTTCCAGACGGAAATGCATCCACCCATCCTGATTCCGAATGGGCTGATTCATCTGACAAAAAAGCAATGGTTGAAACGTGGCTCACGACAAAAGTAATTGCGGCTGTTGAGCAAGGTCAGCGGCGAACTGCAGCCCAGCGGGCCATTATGGGATTTTCGATGGGCGGATACGGTGCGGCAATGATTGCCTTGCATCATCCCAATCTTTTTGGGCAAGTAATCTCTATATCTGGGTATTTTGTGACGGACGACCTCACACAGGCCTTTAGTTCGACCGCAAAAATTGCCTATCAATCCCCAGTTAAATTCTTAAAAGTTGCCAACAAAATGCGTTGGTACTTAGCTGAAGGGCGAGACGACTATACCGAGCCCATTCGCGGACAAGCCGTTCTGTGGGGAAAAAAATTGAAAGCAGTGAAAGCCTCGGTGTCAATAAATTTACCACCCGGCGGTCATTCATTTACGGTTGTAACTTCGCAAATACCAGCGATTACCAAATGGATAAAGTGGCCAGAAAGTTAAGAGAGCGCTGACTCCTTAGCGATTTCCTCGTGATAGGACTCCACGGCTGCCTTTTCAATGAGAACTTGGGTTTCATATTCGGCAATGGACTTCTTCTTAGCCGCAGCGCTCCAACCCAAAATCGGAGCAATAATCTTTGCGACCTCTGCAGCGACGCCAACTCCGTGGTCGGCCATTTCAAAGGCCAAGCGAGTACGGCGTGAGATCACATCTCCAACACTCATCGCGCCCTCGGCACTAGCAGCGTAATAAATTTCAGCACGAAGATAAGGCATACCATCTGCAAGCGGTTTTGCTAAAGAAGGATCTGCGGCAATGAGTTCGGCCACAGCAGAAATCTCTGAGCCGTAACGATCGAGTAATCGAATTACTTGCTCGCGAGAGATTCCCATTTCTTCGGCAATAATCGAAGCCCGGTTTACCAATGCGTGATATCCGACTGCGCCCAAGATGGGAAGCTCTTTCGTACCCGACTCCTGAACTAAGCGAAGTAAGTCCGGGGCGGCATGATCAACTGCATCCTCTGCCATGACGCGGTAAGTCGTGTACTTGCCTCCTGCAACGCTGACGAAGCCAGTCTCGGGATGATCGACAATGTGTTCGCGAGAGAGCTTGGTCGTAGCCGAATTTGCATTGCGGGAAACTAATGGCCGAAGGCCGGCATATACGCCAAGCACATCAGATGGCTTTAACTTTGGCGTCAAAACTTTATTAGCTTGCTCCAAGATGTAATCGACATCTTCGCGCGTTGCCAATGGCTGATTGCGATCACCAGTGAACTCAGTATCGGTGGTGCCGACAATCCACTTATCTGCCCACGGAATGATAAAGAGAACGGAGACTGCGGTCTTCAAGATGATTCCAGATTTGGACCTAATTGCAGATTTAGGAACGACGATGTGAGTTCCCTTGCTCATGCGCACCTGATAGCCCGGAATTACTCCGAACTTTTCGTGCATCAGATCGCTCCAGACGCCTCCAGCCATGATGGTGACCGAAGCCGAAACATCGATGTACTCGCCCGAAACTTTATCCAGTACGCGAGCGCCAACAACACGTTTGTTCTTCCGAATCAAAGATTCGATACTGGCGTGAGTGACAATCTGTGCTCCGTATTGCGCAGCAGTACGAGCAATCATCATGGTGTGGCGAGCATCGTCTACCTGGGCGTCGTAATACTGAATTCCACCATTGATGAGATCAACGCGCAGAGACGGGGCAACTTCGTGAATACGCTTTTGGCTAAGGTGACGGTGGTTGGGGAGCGCGCGTTGGAAACCACGGAGCGCGTCATACAGAGCCAAACCGGCGCCAACGTAGGTACGTTCTTTTACCTTCTGATGCAAGGGGTAGAGAAATGAAACGGGTTTGACCAAATGTGGAGCTTGGGTAGTCACCATGAGTTCGCGCTCTTGCAAGGCTTCGCGAACTAACTTGAAGTCATACTGCTCGAGATAGCGAAGTCCACCGTGAATTAACTTGCTGGACCGAGAAGAGGTTCCGGAAGCTAAATCGCCGGATTCAACGAGGGCAACCTTCAGGCCACGTGAGGCGGCATCTAGTGCAACACCTGATCCAGTGACTCCGCCACCAATGACTAGAACATCAAACTTTTCCGTCGCCAACTGGGAAAGAGCGACCTGACGTTGTTCGGGATTGAGTACTGACTTCGCGCGGGTCATGCTCATAGGATAGGGGTTATGCGCTTCATAGGTTCACTTGATCAAGGTACGACCAGTACGCGTTTTATCATTTTTGATGAGACTGGATCCATCGTTGCCCAACATCAACTAGAACACCGCCAGATCCTGCCCCAGGCAGGCTGGGTGGAACATGATGCCGCCGAAATCTGGACCGCTACTCAAGAAGTAATAATCGGCGCCCTGGCCAAAGCCGGTATTGCCGGCGAGGACTTGGCCGCTATTGGAATCACGAATCAACGCGAAACTACGGTGGCTTGGGACAAGGAGACTGGTGCTCCGCTTCATAACGCCATCGTCTGGCAGGACACCCGCACTCAACAATTCCTGGATTCCCTCTCTGATGAGGAGCGATCATTTATCCGCCAAAAAACTGGCCTCACCATCGCCCCGTATTTTTCTGGCAGCAAGATCAACTGGTTGCTCAATAACTGTCCAGAAGTGAAGGCCGCCGTTGCTCAGGGTCGGGCACTTGTTGGCACCATCGATAGCTGGTTGGCCTGGAAGCTCACGGGCGGCCACAACGACGGAATCCATATCACCGACGTCACCAATGCCAGTCGAACTTTGTTGATGGATCTCGAAACTCTCGATTGGGATGATCGACTGTTGGAAATCCTTCAAGTCCCCCGTTCGATTCTTCCCACCATTAAGAGTTCGTCGGAAATTTACGGCACCACTTCAACCACTGGTCCGGTTGGGGCTGGGGTTCCGCTGGCTGCAATTTTGGGGGATCAACAATCTGCAATGGTGGGCCAAGTCTGTTTTGAAAAAGGAGAATCCAAGACCACCTACGGAACCGGCAACTTTGCCTTGCTTAACACTGGCACTGACATAGTTCGATCCGGGCACGGGCTCCTGACAACAGTCTGCTACAAATTTGGTGATCAGCCAGCCCGTTACGCTCTTGAAGGTTCGGTAGCTGTTACTGGTTCTGCCATTCAATGGCTTCGCGATCAACTAGGCATCATTTCCCATGCCTCTGAAATCGAAGCGCTCGCCGAGTCGGTCAGTGACAACGGCGGCGTTTATTTTGTACCGGCATTTTCTGGACTCTTTGCTCCCCATTGGCGCAGCGATGCCCGTGGTGTCATCGTTGGACTAACCCGCGCCGCCACAAAGGCCCACCTTGCGCGCGCCGCTTTAGAGGCTGTCTGTTTTCAGACTCGAGATGTCATCGATGCCATGGCGGAAGAAACCGGCATCACCCTTTCGGAAATGCGGGTCGACGGCGGGATCACAGCCAACTCGTTATGCATGCAGATGCAGGCCAATATTTTAGGAATCTCCATCACTCGGCCGGTCGTCAGTGAAACCACCGCCCTTGGCGCCGCATACGCGGCTGGCCTGGCCGTGGGTTATTGGGCCAGTACCGACCAATTGAAGAAGCAATGGCAGGTGTCTAGGCGCTGGGAGGCTGAAAAGGGCAATTCGCTGCGAACTTCTGGCTACCAAACCTGGCAAAAAGCCCTCACTCGTACCCTCGATTGGGCATGACTTTCTCATAACGCACTCCCCGCCTTAGAATCCCATCACGCCTTGGGCCATCTCAAGTGCGCGAAAATCAAAGGCTATGAAGGTTTGGGGCGATAAATGAGCGATAAGAATTTTCTCTCATGGGTAGGTTTTAAAGGCGAAGACGAGAAGACCACCACCCCCACTGGCAACGCGCTAGAAAGAATTCGCGACCTCGAAACTCAACTTGCCGATCTCCGTTCGCGCCGAGACATAACTAGTTTGACTAAAGAAGAGTTTGAAATTCTGGCGACTGAAACCGCTATGACCATCATCAAGTCTGCACAAGCACGCGAGTCAAAAGCTGCAGCACTTGCCCAAAAAGTTTTGAACGAAAGCACCAAGACTGCAAAGGACAATATTGATAGTTCTGAAGCCAAAGCTCGCCAAATATTGGCAGGCGCTGAAGCTCGTGGTCGTAAATATATTGAGGTCGCCGAAAGTGAAGCGACTGAAACTAAGGCTAAGGCCGAACGCGAAGCCGAAGAACTTCTCAGTTCAAAAAAACGTGAAGCTGGGCAGGTAACTGCCGCCGCCAAGCGCGAGGCCGACAAAATGATTGCCGATGCCACGATTGAAATTGGCAACTACCGTACCTGGTTGACGTCAGCAATTTCTGAGTCCGAACGTCTCTATCGCATTCAAACACAATCGCTGCAATCTGCTGAACAAGCGATTGCCCAATCTCGCGCCAAACTTGGCGGAGCCTTTGAAAAATTGTCGGGCTTACAAATTGATGTCGACGCCAACCTCACCATGAACAACCACCCACAAACAAAGACCTTCGTGCGTGCCGCAGATGTTGCAGCAGCAACGTCCGTCGATGCTTTGGCGGAAACCGATGTTCCCGAGGTTCCCTTGAATAAAACTCCGGCAAAGCGAGCCACTCGCTCGGCTAGTCGAACCGGCACGAAGAAGCCAGTAAAGCGCACCGCTGCCAAACGTAAGTGAACGCAGAGAGAGTTAAAACTCGCTACATAGCTCCTATCGATGGTTTGCGAGCTATCGCTGTCAGCGCTGTTGTTCTCTATCACCTAGGAATTAATTGGGTGCCCGGTGGTTTTCTTGGGGTCGACCTCTTTTTCGTTATTTCGGGTTATGTCATTACCCGTTTGATTCTGGATTCGATCGAGCAATCCAGCGCTCTCGATCTTCGCGAGTTCTATCGCGCCCGCCTGCGCCGCTTGCTACCAGCTGCTTTGGGCTTGATTGTTTCGACCACTGTCATCAGCGCCATTTGGGCACCAGAGGCGATGCGCCGCTTCCTCTCCGACATTCCTTATGCGCTCACCGGCATCATTAACTGGCGGCTGGTGGCCAAGCATCAAGACTATTTCGAGGCAATCGGACGCCCACCTCTTTTGCAACACATGTGGTCGCTAGCGGTAGAAGCACAGTTCTATGTGATCTGGCCGCTCATTCTTATTCTCATTCTCAAATTTCTGGGCAAAAGAAATATCGCGCCGGTTTCGCTAGCCATTGCCAGCGTTTCTGGAATTGCTCTATTTATTTTTTCACTTCGCGTGGATAGCGCCAGCACTCAGAAGATTAGCCACATTTATTTTGGAACTGATACGCACAGTCTCGGACTTTTCCTAGGCGCAGCACTTGCCGTCAGTTGGATTCCCCAAAACTTAAGTTCACAGATCTCAAAACGAGCACAAGATGTTGTTGATGGTGTCGGCGTCATCGGACTATTGGGTCTCCTGAGCACCTTCCTCTTTATCTCGGAATCAAATCCAACGCTTTACAAATTAGCCTTTCCACTCGCAGGCGTCTTTGGTTGTGCCGTCATTACCTCGATCGTTCATCCTGCATCCCGCTTTGCGCCCATCATGAGTTCGCCTGCTTTGGTGTGGATCGGTCAGCGTTCTTACGGAATTTATTTGTGGCATTGGGTAATTTTTCAAGTGACCAGACCATCAGTGGATTTGGCAGGTTCTGCATTGGCTGTAAACCTGGCCCGCATTCTCTTGGTACTTGCTCTGGCAGATATTTCGCTGCGCTGGATCGAATTACCTTGGCGACGCGGCGCCGTTCAAAATTGGTTCCGCGGAATAAAATATCGGCGCAAAGTTGTTCAACGACAGCAACGAGGCTATGTCTTTGGAGCGGTCCTTTCACTCATCGCCATCACTTCTACCTCAGCCGCGCTGGGAATTCATCGCGCCGATCTGGCTCTTCACAAGAGTACTTCCTCGGCTAATACTTCGGTCGATCCGCAAGTGCTTCCCAGCCCCACTCATCAAGAGATCATCGGGCCATCTGGTTTATGGGTGACTGGCGATTCCGTCATCTTGGGTATTCGCGCAAAACTAGATCGTCAAGCACATATCGCTTTGATCAATGCTCGAGTTGGCCGTCAGATTCAAGAATTAACAACTGTTGTTTCCGCGGATCGATCCCAAGTGGTGGGCGCCACCGTGATTCTTGACCTAGGCAATAACAATCACCTGACCGAAGAATCTGTGGTGGCTCTCTTTGAACTTTTGAAAGCTCAACCCCGAATTATTCTCGTGGATACCGCCGTGCCTAGGCCTTGGAAAGATGACAATAATCGCATTATTCGTAAAGTCATTAAGAACTACCCTCAAACAACACTCGTTGATTGGAATTCGCTTTCCAAAGGTCATCCCGAATTCTTTGCCCCAGATGGCGTGCATCTCTCTGATGCCGGTGGCGACGTTTATGTGGCGGCGATTATGGACGCCTTGCAAAATAAATAAAGCCGAACCAGTAACACTGATTCGGCTTTAAAATTACCTTTTAAAGGATGTTTGCCTAGGCAAATTGGCCTGGAAGTCCGAAGACCTTTCCGGCGATTGTTTGTGAATCAGAGTAAACGCTGGAGACGCGAAATGATGTCCAACCGGTGGTATCGCCCTTGGTGACATCTAAAGAGAGTTGTGAGGCTGGAACGGTAGAGATCAACTTCCAGGTCCCGCCGTTGGAGGCAATTTCAATGTTGTAGTTGGTCAAACCATCTGCTGCGGTAGGCGTCTGCCAAAAGATGGTCGCACCCTTTGCGGTGTAGTGGGCAACGATTCCGACTGGGGCTTCGTGTGCGCCAGTTGTGGTGGTGGTAGCCGATGCAGTTTCGGATGGGCTAGCAGACTCGGATGGAGTAGCTTCGCTGATAGTGGAAGAGGTCGACGTCGACGGAGTCGGTGTGGCTTCTGCGCTCTTGGTAGTCGAAGAATTACGAACCACCACGATGATGGCGAGCAAGACAATTCCAACGATGACTGCGGCTACGACTTTATTGGAAGAAGTTTTCTTGGCGGCAATTGGTGCAGCCGGAGCAGCCGGAGCAACAGGCGCTGGCGTAGATGCCACATTTTTAACAGGAGTATTGGAAGTCCCAAGTGGAACGGCCGGAATTTCAATCGGAGCAAGGACCGGGGCAGAAACAGTGGAGGCAAGGGTCTTCTTCGCAACGGCCTTCTTAGTGGCAGATTTCTTTGCAGGCGCCTTCGTGGCGGCAGATTTCTTGGCAACGACCTTTTTAACGGCGGCTTTTTTAGCTGGAGCTTTTTTAGCAACAGCTTTCTTAGCTACTGCCTTCTTTACAGTCGCCTTTTTAGCGACCGGCTTCTTCGCTACGGCTTTTTTAACAGCGGCCTTTTTAACGGCGGCTTTTTTAGCTGGAGCTTTTTTAGCAATGGCCTTCTTGGCAACAACCTTCTTAGCTGAGGACTTCTTCGCAACTGCCTTTTTAGCAACGGCCTTCTTGGCCACACTCTTCTTTGCTACTGCCACTTGTGAACTCCTTGAACTAGGTCGGTCGTGTAAAAAACGGGCAAGACTGGGGCGATGGCGCTCGGGCTTTCATCACTTCTTCAAGCGATATTTAAGCAGATCTCCCAACGGGCTCAGGGTACCCCAGTGGTTAGATCAATTGGTTTAAATCGGGGGCTATCAGGCGTAGCGCTTTGCCCCGATGACTGATGCGATCTTTCTCGCCATGAGCGAATTCGCCCAGAGTTAGGGCAAATCCCTCGGGTTGAAAGATGGGGTCATATCCAAATCCGGCAGCGCCTCGCGGAGCATTAACTATCTCTCCTTGTAGCTCTCCATGACGCACCACTTCCCTTCCGTCGGGCAGATGGAGGGCGACGGCGCAACGAAATTGGGCGCCGCGATCGGGGACGGCAATCCCCGCTAACTGACCGAGAACCTTTGCAATATTGGCAGCATCGTCGCCATGTCCACCAGACCAGCGGGCCGAAAAAATCCCGGGATCGCCACCGAGAGCATCGACACACAATCCACTGTCATCGGCCAAAGCTGGCAAGTGCGCAAAGGCGCTGACTTCGCGAGCCTTCAAGAGCGCATTAGCTTCAAAGGTTGAACCGGTCTCTTCAACATCGGGCATATCCGGAAAATCATTGAGCCCTAGAACTTGAATATCAGATGCAAATTCAGCCAACAAACGTTCAAACTCTTTCACCTTGCCAGAATTTCGGGTGGCCAGAACGACCTGACGCATAACCGGTTTAACTACTTTCCGAGAGCGGCAGCTTGAAGGGCAGCCAGCTGTGCAGTTCCGGCAGTGCCTAGGTCCAAAAGACCATTGAGCAGAGTTCGATCGAAAGGCTTGCCTTCGGCAGTGCCCTGTACCTCCACGAAATTGCCGTCGCCAGTGCAGACGATATTCATATCGGTTTCAGCCGTGACATCTTCTTCATAACAAAGATCCAGCATGGGCAGACCATTAATAATTCCCACACTGACCGCCGAGACTGATTGGGTCAGAATGGTCTTGTGAGGAGCAACAAGTCCCTTGCCTTTCGCCCAATCGATCGCGTCTACCAAAGCTACATATGCACCGGTGATTGCAGCGGTGCGTGTTCCGCCATCAGCTTGTAGAACATCGCAATCGATAACGATGGTGTTTTCGCCAAGTGCCTGCATATCGACGATAGAGCGCAACGAACGACCAACGAGTCGAGAAATTTCTTGAGTTCGGCCACCTAGTTTGCCTTTGACGCTCTCGCGATCGGAGCGGGTATGGGTAGCTCTTGGCAGCATTGCATATTCGGAAGTGACCCAACCTTTACCGGAACCATGTAACCAGCGTGGAACACCCGGGGTGAAAGAGGCGACACACAAGACTCGGGTATTACCAAATTCGACGAGTACCGACCCTTCTGCATTATTTAGCCAAGAACGGGTAAAAGTGATGGGTCGCAATTGATTCGGCGTGCGGCCATCGATTCTTGTTACTGACATTTAACTATCCCCTTTATCGTTCTTGGTATTTCTTCTTCTTAAAGAAAGTAATCTTTTTTTTTAAATCAACGAACAAAAACTAGTTTTACAATTGTGGGCTCACGCTGACTACTTCAGGTCCCAAGAAGCGTCGGGCTAGTTTGCTAAAACTTTCAGTATCGCCGGTGGCAACAAACTTGTATTTCGGCGCTTTATCAGCACGCAGTAAGTCACTTTCAACAAGGACTCGATAGAGATCTTTAGCAGTTTCTTCAGCGCTTGAAACCAGGGTCACTTCATTGCCCATGACGTAAGAGATGACACCAGTAAGCAATGGGTAATGAGTACAACCCAAAACCAATGTATCGATCTCATCGGCGATGAGAGGCTGAAGGTATTTCTTTGCAATCTCGGTAATGGCCGCGCCGGAAGTTTCACCGCGTTCGACAAATTCAACAAAGAGCGGGCAGGCGACCGAGGAAATCTCTAATTGGGGGGCTGCAGCAAATGCGTCGAGGTAGGCACCAGAATCAATCGTGGCGTTAGTTCCTATAACCCCGATTCGACCGGATCTGGTTGCAGAGACTGCCCTACGAACCGCCGGCTGGATGACTTCGATGACGGGCACCGAGTATCGCTCGCGGGCATCGCGCAACATGGCAGCGCTGGCCGTGTTGCAAGCAATGACCAGCGCTTTCACGCCGGCATCAACGAGGTCATCAAGAATTTCTAGAGCGAAGGATCGAACTTCGGCCAGAGTACGTGGGCCGTAAGGACCCCGAGCTGTATCACCGACATAAATCATGGATTCGTGCGGCAACTGATCGATAATCGACCTGGCAACGGTCAGGCCACCGACTCCCGAATCGAAGACTCCGATCGGCGAATCGGCCGATATCAGAACCTGCGCATTGCTTTCGGAGTTCACTCGACTAGCCTACCTGCAGAGCGCAGGGCAATCATTAGTCGAATTAAGCCAATGTCAGTTGAGTTAGAAAAGATGCGGCCAGAACGAGTTAAGCCCAGAGCTGTCCGTCCAAGCTTTCAGCATCGCCTTCGGCGCCATAAATACCAGTCGATAAGTACTTCCAACCCGCGTCGCAGACGATGAAGGCGATATCGGCAGATTTTCCGTCGCGAATGCATTCTTTCGCAATTCCTAATGCAGCATGCAAGATCGCGCCGGTGGAGATTCCGGCAAATATTCCTTCAACGGCCAGGAGTTCTTTTACCCGTCTTACCGAATCTTCGGCGCCTACTGAAAAACGGCGGGTGATGACGGAAGCGTCATAGAGTTCCGGGACAAAGCCTTCGTCAATATTGCGTAGGCCATAGACAAGTTCGCCATATCGAGGCTCGGCCGCGATGATGGATATGTCTGGATTCTTTTCACGTAAATATTTTCCTGCGCCCATCAAGGTTCCGGTAGTTCCGAGCCCAGCCACAAAATGGGTAATGCTGGGCAAATCTTCAAAGATCTCGGGTCCGGTCGTCTCGTAATGCGCACGAGTATTGGCCGGGTTGCCATACTGATAAAGGAAAACCCAATCTGGATTCTCGGCCGCAATTTCTTTCGCTACTCGAACTGCTTCATTGGAACCCCCAGCTGCAGGTGAAAAGATAATTCGCGCGCCCCACATTTCCAAGAGCTGTTTGCGCTCGGGCGAAGTATTTTCAGGCATTACGCAGACCAATTTATATCCGCGAACTTTCGCCACCATCGCTAGCGAGATACCGGTGTTGCCGCTGGTGGGTTCCAAAATTGTGGCGCCGGGTTTTAGTCGACCACTCTTCTCGGCATCATCCACCATATATAACGCCGTGCGGTCTTTTATAGAACCAGTGGGATTTCGATCTTCAAGCTTTGCCCAGAGACGCACTTGAACATCTTGGTCTTCTGACTTTGGTACAAGGGTAGGCAGGCCAATCAGCGGAGTGTGGCCAAGCGAAGCTTCTAGCGACTCGTAACGAGTCACATCCGACCACCGGCGACTGCTGGGAGAATTGTTACTGAATCTCCGGCTTTAATGGTTGCATCAAGTGATCCCATAAAGCGCACATCTTCGTCGTTAATGTAAATGTTTATAAAGCGACGAAGTGCGCCATTTTCCAACAGCCGTTCTCCTAAACCTGCATAGCTTGCGTCGAGCGAGGCAATAACCTCGGCCAAAGTGCTTCCTGATGCGGTCACAACTTTTTCATTCTTGGTATACGGACGCAAAATCGTAGGAATGCGGACTTCTACTGCGGAAAGGCTTGAGGTTTCGGTCATGGTTCTATTATTCCCAACTTTCGGGAATGAGACGAATTAAAGGATTTCTACGGGTTCCTCAGTCACAATGCCACCCTGAATTCGATAAGAGCGAAACTCAACTGCAGGTGCAATCTCTTCGCGGGTAGAGACCAGCACATAGTGTGCATCAGGCTCGGAGGCGTAAGAAATATCGGTGCGGGAGGGGTAGGCCTCGGTTTCGGTGTGAGAATGATAAATAACATGAATCTCTTCATCGTTATCGTCGATTTCACGATAGAGCCCCAATAAGTCTTTGGAATCGAATTCATAGAAAGTAGGTGAATGTGCGGCATTGACCATTAATTTCAGGCGCTGGCCATGATCGGCGCTGGCTGGCCCAAGGATTACCCCACAGGCCTCATCCGGATATTCATCACGAGATTGTTGAATAATGGCATCGACATGTGCGCGCAGGACTTTAAGTGTCATAACTTATTGTAAAACCCCCAGCAGCTTCTCCTGTAACCAGCCCAGCCAAAAATAAACCGCGAAGACAGGTTTATCGGGATCCTCATCTGGCAGGAGCTCAAAAACTTCATAACTGTCGGCATGCACGTCTAGCCGAACGGAAAGTGCCAGGCGCAGATCATTGAGTGCAGTGAGCCATGAATCTGGATCTAAATCTTCGACCGTCCCTCCAGCTTCGGAGTTTTCAAATATCACTAATAGATCTTCGCGCACTTTGCGAAGTGCACGCTGTTTGCTGCCGCGAAGAGCAGGTTCGGTATAGCGTCGAAAATCTGAAGCGGCTTCAGGATCTGCGTAGGCATTTGGTAATAATCGCTTCAAGACTGGATCTTCAGGTGTCTCGATTTCATCAGGCACTGCCAAGAGTTGAGCTAGTGGATCGTTGACATCGTAGTGATGAAAGAAATCACCTTCGCCAAGAAGTTCTAGAAGCTGTTCGGAGAGATTGATTAAAATTTCAATCTCATCATGAGTAACCAAAAGGGAAACTTCGCTTCCGTGGCGTTCAAAGGTGGACACTAAAATTTGTCATCTCGTTGCAACGTCGCCCAAAGGCCGTGCTCGTGCAAGCGCTGAACATCGCGCTCCATCTCCTCGCGGGTTCCCGAGGAAACAACCGCTCGGCCCTCATTATGAACCGCCATCATCAATTCATGGGCTTTTTCCGGAGAGAAATTGAAAAGTTTGATAAAAACATAGGTCACATACGACATTAAATTAACGGGATCATCCCAAACAATGGTGATCCAGGGTTTATCCAGAAGTTGATCGATGCTGAACTCAGCATGGGTAATCGTGTCAGTCATAGGAGAATTAACGTACTAGCAAATATGAATAGGGGGTGGTTGAAGCCACGAACTTGTCATCGGCAGCAACGCTGGCTCGAATCCGTTTCATTCCAACAGCATCTGCCTTCACAGTAAAAGTAAATTGCCCATTGGCATCGGTAATAGCCGGAGCACTCGATGCGCCTTCAAGAGCGAGAGCAATACCCGCAACTTTTGGTTGAATCGATCCAGTGATTTTAAAAGTCGAGCCAGCCTTAACTGAAGTCGGAATTAACCAGGAGACTAGACGTTTAACCGAAATTCCAAGTGGCGTGCTGAGACCCTGCAGCCTTTCCCATGAACCATCTGAAATGACTCGGGCGGAAGTGATTTCACCAAGAACAATGGGTGTACTTATACGACCATCTGCTCCCGTTGTTCCGGAAAATACGGTGCGCCAATCCCCCAGCGAATTCTTGATTTGAACATTCGCCGCAAGACCAGAGATAGGTCGACTGTCGGGAAGGGCGAACTTGCCGGTAAGAGTGATGGAATTTCCCAACGTTGGAGTCAATGAATTCGCAGCCAAAGTCGCTACGACAATATCGGGTGCAATGGATTGAGCAACAGTGCGAACGGCTGGCATAGCAAAAGAATCTTCCATGCCGAGCGTCCAAGCCGCTATTCCGCCTAAACGATATTTACCCACCAAGTTGGCTCGCACCGAGTAACCCTGTGGATCTTGAAACCAGGCGGTACGGGTCGCGGTGCATTGGGTACTAACGCCAGTGGAAGTTTGCCCGTTATAAACTTTTTGATATGTGAAGGTGCTCTCTGCATATTTAGGGGTATAGACCGGAACCACGCCATAGCTTGCAGCCAAATTAGCCGCGTCGCGCATCACAAATGTTGCAGCTTTCGCCTTCGTTGAGATTACAGAAGCAACATCGACAGGACAGACGCCGCTGACGGCAGTCACCCAATCTCGACCATAACCGGCAACTCCGATGTATACCTTTGATGCTGGAACAACTGCAACGGCATACTGCACCGTTTGTTCAACCCAAGTAATGGGTCCAATAGGTCCCGGAGTCGAAGTGGAATAGTCGTACGTCATAATCCGTAAGCGATCAATGGCGCTGGCGATCGATGACCAGGCGTAGACGTAGTAGCCCTTCTTTCCCGATGCCGGATCAAAAAGAACAGGGGTCGTCACAGACAAGAGTTTGCCGTTGAGATGCAGCGAGAGCGAAAGGTCACTGATGAATTGAATCCAATTGGGTTGCGTGGCGGCCCACGAAGAAGTGCCGTCAACAAAAGCAAAGTTTTCAAAATCTAGATCAATTCCGTCAAAATTATTGGTGAGAACTAAATTGAGAATTGTGGAAACGACTTGGGCTCGAGTTGTTGGGTTGGCGAGTAATCCAGCTAATGCGAGTTTGGCAGTTCCGTCGGTTATCGTCGGCAAGATTGTGAAGTGGCTACATTGCAATATTTGCAATGGTGAAGAGGGATTGGTGTCGCATGTTTGAGACGGAGTTGATAGCGGAATACTCGGGTTTGCCGGGGTGTAGAGATCAGTTATTTTGGTAGCACTTTTCAAGGTGTACCAAAATGGTGAAATATCTTGAATGAGATCAGAATTGATGACTGCAGAAGGTAGACCTGTCTTCATTCCATAATAAGGCAACCAACCCGAGAGAATCTTTCTAGGTGGATTGCCAGACGTTGGTGGCACGGTTGATGCCGTTGCTGGATCCGTTGATGAAGGGCTGGGCGAAGTACTGTTTGAAGTGCTCGACATTGGGGTCGCTGTTGATGTTCCAGAAGTTGATGTAGTTGGAGTCGGACTAACTGTTCCTGAACCACCTGCAGATGCCGTGCCCGATGGCGAAGGGTTGGGATTCGAAGTAGCTGCTTGAGTTGGGGCGAGCGCACTTATCGACAGAAGCGTCGGCGTAGAAAGAATGAGAAGCGCCGCTAATAGAGAGGTGCGCGAGTGCGCGCGAGTGCTCGTGGGCTCCATATTTTTAAGAGTAACGCCTTATTCCTTCTTGAGCCCTTCATAAATACTCTTGCAGGTCGGGCAAATCGGAAATTTTTCTGGGTCTCGGCTGGGAACCCACTTTTTCCCGCACAACGCCTTGACCGGCTTGCCAGTAACCGCGGATTCAACAATCTTCTCTTTGCGCACATAGTGAGCAAAACGTTCGTGATCGCCCTCTTCGTGCGAAAGCTTTTCTTCTTCGACCAGCAGATCGGAGAATCGCTCTTCGCCACCTATGCCTGGGGCACCAATATCTCCAGGCTGGCCCTTGCGGGTAAATATGCCCATAGCCAGATCCTACTTCACCAGATGGAAACCGCGCCTTTCAAGGCACATCGCCTACGATTGACCTCTTACTTGAGAGGCAGTGATGAAAGATCTACTTCGCACCGAAGATTTAAGTCCGGCAGACGTCGAGCTATTGCTGGACACTGCCGCGGACTTTGCCAAACAGCCGTTGCGCTCTACCAATGCGCTGGCTAATCGCACCGTGGCGATCTACATGACCAAGCCATCAACGCGAACTCGACTTGCCTCCGAAACTGCAGTCGCCCATTTGGGTGGTACTCCCATATTCATTCGCGGCGATGACCTACAAATCGGTCGCGGTGAAACGATTGCCGACACCGCAAAAGTCATCAGCGGTTTTGCCTCGGCTCTCATCATTCGTACCTACGCCCAGGCTGATGTAGATGAATTGGGCTTGCACGCTTCCATTCCAGTTATCAACGCTCTCACCGATGCCGACCACCCCACTCAATTGCTTGCGGACTGGTTAACGATTCGCGAAGTTTTCGGAAAAGATGTCGCTGGGAGAAAATTTACTTATGTCGGCGATGGCAACAATATGGCGCATGCCTGGCTGACTATGGGAGCAATCATGGGCGCTCACGTTGTTGTGGCTACACCACCCGATAAGTGGGCACCTGCTGCGATTGCGGTCGCAACTGCGCAAGCGATCGCTGCAAAGACCGGCGCAAAGATTGAAGTTCTCAATGATCCTGAGGCTGCGGCTAAAGATGCGAGCGTGCTTTACACCGACGTCTGGATGTCCATGGGCGATCCGGAAATCGAACGTGAAGAAAAGTTAAAAGCGCTCTCCCCATTTGCTGTGACGCCAGAATTGATGTCACTCACCGCAAAAGATGGCATCTTTCTTCATTGTCTTCCGGCACACCGCGGTGAAGAAGTTAGCGCCGAAGTTATCGATGGACCACGTTCTCATATCTGGCGCGAGGCTTACCATCGCCGAACCACGATTCAGGCAATCCTCTATCACTTGGTTCGCGGGGAACTTAAGGGCAATTACTAAACCTATTCGTTCCACTGCCTATCGCCTTTGTCCCCGCTCCACGTTCGGTTGCATTTCAGTGCGGGCTAACAGTGTGCAGAGGGTGAGGTAGAACCGAGCCCGAAGAGAGGGCTAGCCCTATTCAATTTCGCAAAGTACCCATTTACTAAGGGTTTGGGCGTAATTCACATGCAACTTGGCAGAAATTGGTCCTGGCCCCCCATAAAGTTCAATCATGTTGATTGCCGTAGCTAAAGAGGTCCGGCCAGGAGAGAAACGTGTCGCCCTGGTTCCAGACATCATTTCAAAACTAACCCGAGCGGGACTGGAAGTAGTCATCGAATCTGGTGCAGGAATTTCTGCACAATTTTCCGATGAACAGTTCACCGCTGCGGGCGCCACAGTGAAGAGCGGAAACGTCATCTCTGATGCCGATGTAGTTGCCTCCGTTCAACCACTTTCACCTGATCAAATGAAAACTTTGAAAAAAGGTGCGATAACCATCTCCTTCCTATCTCCTACAACCGCCGTTGATTCGATTGAAGCAGCAGCAAGTGCAGGAGTCACCGCAATCTCACTCGAACTCGTTCCGCGTATCTCGCGTGCCCAGTCGATGGATGCGCTGACTTCCCAAGCACTATGCGCTGGTTATCGAGCCACTTTGGTCGGTGCTGAACTTTCTCCTCGCTTCTTCCCACTGCTAATGACCGCAGCCGGAACCGTCACACCTGCTCAGGTTGTCATCCTGGGTGCTGGTGTTGCGGGCTTACAAGCGATCGCCACATCAAAGCGTTTGGGCGCAGTTGTTAGCGCGTATGACGTTCGACCATCATCCGCTGATGAAGTGAAGTCGATGGGTGCAAAGTTCATTAATCTGGAATTGGAAGCCCTGGAAGGTTCTGGCGGATATGCCCGCGAGATGACTGAAGATCGCGCGGCAAAACAACGCGAACTTCTTACACCTTATATTTCTAATGCAGATGTATTGATTACCACCGCGGCCGTTCCTGGTCGCCCTGCTCCGCGATTGGTCACAGCCGACATGGTTGCCACCATGAAGCCTGGTTCGGTCATCGTCGATCTCGCTGCTGAAACTGGCGGCAATGTCGAAGGTTCCGTGGCTGGTGAAATCGTTATTACTGCTAACGGCGTCAAGCAATGGGGCGGAAAAGATGTCCCAAGCCAACTGCCGTATCACGCATCGATGTTGTTCTCTCGTAACGTCGTAAACCTCTTGCTTTTGATGACAAAGTCAGTTGATGGCAAGCCCACCGGAGATGTCATTCCTGACTTCGCCGATGAAATTATTGATGCCGCCACAGTCACCATGAACGGCTCCCGCAGAACTCCAGAAGGGAAGAAGTAACCATGACAACAGCTTCAACGGTCGCCGCAATGGCTCCAATGGCGGTTCTCACCATCTTCCTTCTCGCGATCTTCGTGGGATTCGAAGTGGTTTCCAAGGTCTCCACGACCCTCCACACACCATTGATGTCCGGTGCCAACGCAATTCACGGAATTATCTTGGTCGGCGCGATTATTGTCGCTGATAAAGCGACTTCCGGTCTTGAGACAACGCTTTCAATCGTTGCGGTCGTGCTCGCCACGATCAACATGGTCGGCGGATTCGTTGTAACAGATCGAATGCTCGAGATGTTCAAGGGCAAACCAAAGGTTAAGAAAGAGGAGGTCGCTAAATGAACAGCACAATTTATGACCTTCTAGGTCTAGCCAGCGCTGTCTGCTTCATCTTGGCACTTAAAGGTCTTTCAACTCCGAAGACTGCTCGTCGCGGAAACTTGATCGGTGCTGGCGGCGCAACACTTGCCACCATCATCGTCTTCTTCGCACCTCAAGCATCAGGGGAAAAGCATCACAACACGCTTTTGATTTTGGCAGCTATTGCCTTCGGTGTTCTCGTCGGCGTTCCTGCAGCGCGCAAGATTCAGATGACACAGATGCCACAACTTGTTGCGCTGTTCAATGGTGTCGGTGGTGGCGCAGCCGCGCTGGTAGCGACCGTTGAATATCTCAATTTGAGCCAAGATGGAAAACCATCGACAGCAAACCTCATCGCCACTGTCTTCACCGTCATTGTCGGATGTACTTCCTTCTCTGGTTCGGTTATCACCTTCTTGAAGCTTCAAGAGTTGATGACTACTCGTCCCGTTGTATTCCCTGCCGGTCGCTTCGTTATCGCAGCAACTTTGGCGGGAACATTGGGAACAGCTGGGTGGGTAATCAAGTCCGGTGGAAATACTCCTCTCCTGGTTATGGGCGGATTAGCGCTGTTGTTTGGTGTGCTCTTCGTACTTCCAGTTGGTGGCGCCGACGTCCCTATTGTTATCTCGCTCTTGAACGCCTTTACCGGCCTCACAGTCGCAGCTAGCGGTTATGTCTTGCAATCAACGCTCTTGATCGTCGCCGGTACCTTGGTTGGTGCCTCGGGAACAATCCTCACGCGCTTGATGGCAGCTGCGATGGGTCGTTCACTCTTCGGAACTCTTTTTGGTGCCTTTACGGCTAAGCCACAAGAGGCTTCCGGCAGCACTGAAGTTCGTTCCGTTAAGTCCGGTTCAGCCGATGATGTAGCGATCTTGCTCAACTACGCACAGCGCGTGGTTATTGTTCCTGGCTTCGGTTTGGCTGTTGCTCAGGCACAGCACACCGTTCGTGAACTGGCCGATATCTTGACCGCAAAGGGCGTCGATGTTGCGTATGGCATCCACCCAGTTGCTGGTCGTATGCCAGGACATATGAACGTACTTCTTGCTGAAGCCAACGTTCCTTACGAGCAATTGGTCGAAATGGAAGAGGTCAACCCGACCTTCCCACAGACCGATGTCGTTCTCGTTGTTGGAGCCAATGACGTTGTAAACCCAGCCGCAAAGACAACACCTGGTTGCCCAATCTATGGAATGCCAATCTTGGATGTTGCCGAAGCTGGAAACGTTATCTTCCTCAAGCGTTCGATGCGTCCAGGTTTTGCTGGAATCGAAAACGAACTTCTCTACGATCCAAAGACCACTCTCCTCTTCGGAGATGCCAAGGATTCGTTGACCAAGGTAGTTAACGCGCTCAAGGCTCTGTAAAACTTAAATAAAACCCTGCTCGGCGCAATCGCGAGAAGAAAGGCAAAGCAACTTCTCGCGTATTGCCCGACCAGGGTTTTTTACTGGGCTGATTTACATCGCCTTGAGCACTCCCAGAGTTCTGAAGTGCCGACCAGTCGGGATTTCTTATGTCCTGGGATCGAATGATCGCAAAGCAATTTCGAGAGTATTGACCGACTGAGCTTTTTACTGGGCTGATTTACATCGCATTGAGCACTCCCTGCGTTCTGAAGTGCCGACAAGTCTGGTTTTTGTTTGGCTGAGAAATCAAGAAACGTGAAGAGCCCTAGAAGGTCGATACTCGCGGAATTGCTTTGCCTTTCTCCGCGAGATCGAGCCTTTCTAGGGCTCAGACTTAATTCAGTGAAATAGGCTGAAACTACTTGGCGCGAATGAGTTGTGCGGGCCAGTGAACTTCTTGGCCAAGCACCTTGGCTGCATGAAGCGGCCAACGTGGGTTGCGCAAGAACTCGCGTCCCATCATGACGGCGTCTGCTTTCCCGGAAGCCACGATCTCTTCGGCTTGAACTGGGTCAGTAATCATTCCGACAGAAGATGATGAAATTCCACCTTGATTCTTGATGGCATCAGCGAATTGAACTTGGTAGCCGGGACCAGGCGTAATTTTGGCATTGTGCACATTGCCGCCGCTGGAGGCATCGATAAGGTCAACACCGAGAGCCAGAAGTTCAGGAGCAAGTTGTACGGACTCTTCGATGGTCCAGCCACCTTCGGTCCAGTCAGAAGCCGAGATGCGCACGAAGAGTGGCATTGTTTCTGGCATCACGTTGCGGACCGCAGTGACAACTTCCTTGAGGAAGCGGGTGCGGTTTTCGAAAGAGCCACCATATTCGTCAGTACGAGTATTGGAGAGTGGTGAGTAGAACTCATGAAGCAAGTAACCGTGGGCTGCGTGAATTTCCAAGACATCAAAGCCGGCAGCAATAGCGCGAGTGGCTGCATTGGCAAATTCCTCAACAAGCTTCTTTATCTCGGCAACCGTCAGCGCGTGAGGTTCGGGATAGCCTTCAAATGCGATGGCCGAAGGCGCATCAGCGATCCAACCACCTTCTTCCTTTGTTGCCATGAAGTGATCCGAACCTGGGACCGTTGTGCCACCTTTACGTCCAGCGTGGGCAAGTTGGATGCCGATTTTGGTGCCCATTTGGTGCGCAAAATCGGTGATTACTTTCCAAGCTGCGACTTGAGCGTCGTTATAAAGCCCTGGGCAACCGATCGAGATGCGACCTTCAGCAACTACACCTGTTGCTTCAGCAATGATCAATCCGGTTCCGCCAGTTGCAAATGATCCCAAGTGAACTTGGTGCCATGCGCCAGGAACGCCATCGACAGCCGAATATTGGCACATCGGACTCACCCAGACGCGGTTTGCAAATTCGACGCCGCGAATCTTGAGAGGTGAAAAGAGATGTGTTGTCATGGTGCTCCTTTGGTTCTTATGAACGGTCTGCGGTTAAGTGGTTCAGGTTGTGCAAATTGAAGAAATTTGTTGTGAACGTTCGGCCGCTTCACAATCCAGCGGAAAATCAACTAGTTCGTTGGAGGTGGCCATTCAGAAAATTACTTTTCCGAAGAAACGCCTTCGACTACCGTAGTCGGAGCACCATGAACGTTCAAAATCGCGTTCACATCTTCGGCTTTCTTCTCAATCGGAATAGTTCCTAGACGGCCCTTTTGGAAGTCTTCGAAGGCTTGTAGGACTTCGGCTTTGGTGTTCATGACGAACGGTCCCATCCAAGCGACAGTTTCCTTTATCGGGGCTCCCCCGAGAATGAGTACATCCATCGCTGGCGACCGGGATTCTTGAATTGAGTCTGCGCGCATGACGAGAACATCACCATCGGCCATAACCGCGAGATTACCCATGCGGACTGGTTGTTGATTTTCTCCGACCGTGCCATGGCCGGCCAAGGTGTAAACCAAAGCGTTGTAATCCTTCTTCCAAGGAAGGCGCAGTTCAGCACCCGGCTGAATGGTGGCGTGAACCAAAGTGATAGGCGTTTGAGTTGAACCTGGTCCTTGATGACCAGCTACCTCGCCGGCAATGACGCGAATGAGTGCGCCGCCATCGTGGGAGGAAAGTAGTGCCACATCTTTTGCGCGCAGGTCTTGGTAAGCCGGAGGCGACCATTTCTTGGCGGCGGGAAGATTGACCCACAGTTGGAAACCGTGAAAGAGACCACCGCTCATAACGAGATGTTCCGGTGGAGTTTCAATATGAAGAATTCCGGCGCCCGCGGTCATCCATTGGGTATCGCCATTGGTGATAGTTCCGCCGCCACCGTGATTGTCTCGGTGATCGAAGATGCCATCAATAATGTAAGTAACAGTCTCAAAACCGCGGTGGGGATGCCATGGGGTGCCCTTTGGCTCGCCCGGTGCATATTCGACTTCACCCATTTGATCGAGGTGAATGAAGGGATCGAGGTCAGCGAGGTCAACGCCTGCAAAAGCACGACGAACCGGGAAGCCTTCTCCTTCATAACCCTGCGGCGCCGTGGTAATGCTTTTGATGCGTCGGGGGCGAGCGTTGGGCTCGGCGATGACGCGGGGCAGGACGGTGATATCAGCAACGGTGACGGCGGGCATCTTTTCCTCTTCCGATTAGGGCGGGTGGTGCGGGTGGTGCGGGTGGTGCGGGTGGTGCGGGTGGTTCAAGTTAGTTGAACTTTCAACTACTCGAAGTATAGAACCATTCGCGGCATGTTTCTATTCCGATTCCGGCCTATATCCACAGTTTCTATTTCTCCACAGGCCTTCGAGAGAACCTACAAGCTTTGTCACTGGTTAAATCGAGGATTTCCTCGTGCTTAAAGAGTCCAAAATATCCGATCGCCAAGTCGAAGAACTCGTCGTCGAGCTGTTGCGCAGCCCCGCCGGAATCGAGCCCTTAAGCAAACTGGTGCACATTGACCCCCAAGAACTGGATCGAGCAGGTCGGATCGACTATCTCAGTGCCCTAGAAAAACAGACCGCTTGGCTTCAGGCGTTGATGCAAAATGCCATAGTCGCAGTAGCTGGTGACGAACCGACAAGTGCCGAGTCCTTGTATTCAGGGGTAGATGAAGCCGAACGAGAAGAAGTCGCTACTGCCCTTCGCCTCTCTGGCAACACTGCTCAAATAAGAATCGACGTTGCCAGAACATTAACTACGCACCTTCCCGTCACCTGCTCCGCCCTTGCAAGTGGGGAAATCTCTGCAGCACATGCAAATGTCATAGCTCGCGAAAGTGCCGAAATGATCAATCGTGGCATATCTCCGGAAATCATCGCTGGCATTGAAGCGCAAGCGGTGGCCCACTCTGAATTTCACACCCCGGCTCAAGTGGCTTCCAAAGTCCGAAACCTCATCGCAAAAAATGCGCCCGAGGATTTTCAAGAGATAGTCGAGAACGCTCGTGAATGTCGACGAGTAAATATTTATCCCGAACCTGATGGGATGGCCACTCTCGTAGCTTTGCTTCCAGCACCAGATGCACAAACAATCATGCTGGCCATCGACAAATTGGCAAGACGGTCGAAATCGCGGGATCAGGAAGAGCAGGGTAGAGAGCAAAATCTATTTCAACGTCTGAATCGCAATCTGGACAAGCACCAGGCTCAGAACCAGCACCAGGCTCAGAACCAGAGTTCTCTTGCCCAACGAGTTGTTACCAACCACGGAAAGAAATCCATTGATGCGTATAGAGCTGATGCGCTCACAACATTGGCAGCACATTTCTTGACCAGTACAGAAACTGACGAGCTAAATCATCGACGTCCTGTCACTCTTAATCTCACCCTAGACCTCCCCACTGCTCTCGGTCTGGCAAACAATCCTGGGCAACTTGCCGGATATGGACCAATCCCGGCATCCATCGCTCGCGAACTTGCTGCAGATGGAAAATGGCGCCGGTTTATTACGGAACCGATTACTGGGGCACTTCTTGATTACGGTCGGCAAAGTTATGAGCCGCCTCAGGCACTTGTTGATTTTCTAATGGCTCGCGATCGAACCTGTCGATTCCCTGGATGCAGACAACCCGCGCGGATAAGCGATATCGACCACGCCATTCCATGGGAAAAAGGTGGAAATACCAATCTCGAAAATATGGGGTTGCTATGCAGACGTCATCATCGCCTCAAGACTCACGGTGGTTGGACACTTACAAGTCACAAAGATGGATCATGTGAATGGATATCGCCACATGGCAAGAAATATCTGGTACCTGCCCGATCCATTAACGAAGTCGCCTAGAGAGGTGGAAACTGCCGTACCGCCACCTCAGTTAAGGTTTCACTATGGAAAGTCTGGCTCTTGTTGTTGGCATTATCTTTTTGGTGGCTATGACGGCTGGCCCCTTAGCACTAGGAATCTCCTTTATTCCGACGGGTAAATACCTCTCCCTGCTATTTAAACGAATCCTCGTTGCAATCTTCTCGGTTGCTGCAAGCGTGACCGGAGCGCTCATAGTTGTCTCCAGCGTTACGGTAGTCATTCGCTTGCTGGGGCTCGTGGGATTGAGCTGTGCAAGTTTTGCCGTCTATCGAGCCTTCCAGACGCCCAAGCAACCTCCGATTGAGAGTTAGTAGCGAGTTCAACTCCGATCCCCAATATCTCGAACCACAACAAGCAAAAAGAGCCGCCCCCGAAGGAACGGCCCTTAATGTTCAATGATTCTTGGTGTTATCCAAGAACTAATTGAAGGTCAAAGTTTCTGGCTTAACGCCAGAGTTGTGGAAATTAAGCAGCGTTTTTGATTGCTGAAATTTCGAACTCGAGTGAGATCTTTTCGCTAACGAGAACTCCGCCAGCCTCAAGAGCTGCATTGAAGTTGACGCCCCAGTCGGTGCGGTTGATGGTTGTTGCACCCTCAAATCCGACGCGCTGGTTGCCCCATGGATCGATGGCATCTCCGGTGACATCCAAATCGATGGTGATCGACTTGCTAACACCCTTGATGGTGAGGTCGCCAGTGACGCGATAGGTGTTTCCATCTGCCTTCTCGAAGGAAGTTGAGATGAAGGAAATTACTGGAAATTCTTCCATTGAGAAGAAATCGTTGCTCTTAAGGTGAGCATCGCGATCCGCATTGCGGGTATCGATACTTGCAGCCTGAATTGTGACCTCAAGCTTGGAATTGGCTGGATTCTCTACATCCAGATAGCCGGTTCCAGCGAAATCTTTGAAGGTTCCACGGACTTTTGTGACCATCGCGTGGCGTGCGCCGAAGCCGATTTGGCTGTGGCTGGTATCGACTGTGTAGCTACCTGTGAGTGACTTTGTCTCTGTTGTCATTTCTGAACTCCTAGAATCATTGAATGGTTTAAATATTAATAGTTGAAACTTCAACTACTCTAACACTAACACTATTGAAAGTTCAACTATTCCCAATTTGACCATGAACTTGAAGTGAACAAGTATCCACAGCGTGGGTTGACCCCCGCCATGTAAACGGGAATTCTGAGTAATGAATGTGAAAAGTAATTACTTAAGTGATTTAAGCCACGAGAAGAGATTTCACATGCAAATAATGCGCAACAAAATTGAAATCGAAATCTCCATTGAAGAGGTGCCCCCCTTATTCCAAGATCACAGGAGACTGTGCCCGATTGCTATTTACTTTGGTCTCTGTTGAGCGAAGCATTAACAAGCAAAGTCGTTTTGCGAAGTTTCTGAGAGGCATGTATTCAAAATGAAGGCACTTGTTTATGGTGGCCCTGGCATCAAGTCTTGGACTGATGTCCCAGATCCCGTTATCCAGAATCCGACAGATGCGATCGTTCGTCTCGATACAACCACAATTTGTGGGACAGATTTGCACATTCTTAAAGGGGATGTGCCGGCCGTAACCAAAGGCCGAATCCTTGGCCACGAAGGGGTAGGAAAGATCACTGCCGTCGGGTCATCCGTTACCAATTTTAAGGTTGGCGATAGAGTCATTATTTCTTGCATCAAATCTTGTGGCTCCTGCAGCAATTGCAAGATAGGCCTCTACTCTCACTGTCTGGGCGAAGAAGGTGCATCCGGTATGGGATGGATCCTCGGGCACCTGATAGATGGCACTCAAGCGGAATTTGTCCGCGTGCCGTACGCAGAGAATTCGTTGTACAAGCTCCCCGTAAGTGTCACGGATGAAGAAGGAGTGATGCTCTCCGATATCTTTCCAACCGGATTTGAAATTGGAGTTCAGTACGGAGGAGTGAAACCAGGCGACGTAGTTGCCGTTATTGGCGCTGGACCCGTTGGAATAGCTGCTATTGCGACCGCTGGCCTTTACGGCGCGGCAAAAATTATCGCTATCGATCTAGATGCCAATCGGTTAGAGAAATCACGTGAGTTCGGAGCTACCGACACCGTACTTTCAGGCACGGCAACCTGGAAGAAGGATGTATTTGCCCTAACAGATGGGGCAGGTGTTGACGTCGCCATTGAAGCAGTGGGAGTTCCAACTACCTTCAGTATGGCAACTGAAATAGTCCGCCCCGGTGGCCACGTTGCAAATGTTGGTGTTCACGGCAAAGAGGTTCCACTACATCTTGAAAGCCTGTGGATTCAAAACATCTTTCTCAGCATGGGATTGGTCAATACCAACACCACGCCAATGCTTTTGAAGTTAATCGAAGGCAAGAAATTACCGGCACAAAAGTTGGTTACTCATCGATTTAACTTCGATCAATTCTTGGAAGCCTATGACACCTTTAGCAGGGCGGCCGAAACGAAGGCACTGAAAGTGGCCATTGCTCGGTAGAAATTGATAAAGGCAAAATCAGAAAAAAAGTAAGCCCGCATTTCTCGTATCTGAGAAAGCGGGCTTACTCATTAGTCGCTTTATTGTGGAGGTGCCGGGAATCGAACCCGGGTCCTATAACACTAAAACAGGGCTTCTACGGGCGTAGTGTCCTCATCGTTTTCTCAGTCCAGACTCTCACGAACACATGTAGTCAACGAACTCAGTTACAGAGTGATGTCCCCAATGGCGTCTGCAACACCATCATCAGGTAAAGCTCTCTAGCGGCGCTAGCATCCGAGTCGAGAGCACACTCGGGCTAACGGATTCACTTAGATCGCTTAGGCAGCGATAGCGAAATCAGCGGCAGTTGTACTGGCGCTTAGTTTTTTGCCAGGGTTATTGGTTAACGAGATCATCCCGGCTTCCTCGGCCCGCTTCACCTGTCCCAAACATTACAGTCGAGACCGTTCACCCCCATGATTATGAAGATAATGAAGCTTTTTCCATATGTAGTTGTGTTCTAAGGGTACCGACTCGGGGAACATTCGCGAAGTATGGTTAGTTAGCGCTCAGATTTTCCCGAAGTGCGGCGCGACAATTCACGAGTAATTTCTCGGTTTGCCTGCTTTTCCATCAAATCCGAACGCTTATCGTGGGATTTCTTACCCTTAGCAAGCGCCAATTCAATCTTGGCCTTGCCATCTTTAAAGTAGAGGGAGAGCGGAACTAAGGTCAATCCACCTTGTTTAGTGGCTCCAAAGAGTTTCGCAATCTCGCGCTTGTGGAGCAAGAGCTTGCGGTCCCGCCTTGGCGTGTGATTGGTCCACGTTCCTTGGGTGTACTCGGGAATATGGACGCCGCTCAGCCAAAGTTCGCCATCTTGCACCATGGCAAAGCCATCGACCAGAGAAGCCCTGCCTGCACGAAGCGACTTCACTTCCGTACCAGTAAGCACCAAACCACATTCATAAACTTCTTCGATGAAGTAGTTATGGCGCGCGCTCTTATTCTGCGCGATCAATTTTCTACCCTCTTGCTTCACCATGCTCTAAGGGTACTTGTTTACGCTCCAGCTTGGACGAGCTTTTCACGAGTTGCATTTTCAGGCAGTCAAAGAGAAATTGGCCAAGAAAGCCTTGCTTGCAAGCGGGGATTTTCCCGGGTTAAGTCGTTTGGTAAGTTGCTAAAAAAAACTAATCGGGCGATTACTTCTTCGTGATTTTTCCGCTGGTATCTAGGCTTGCCAACCCGGTTAGCACTTGGAGCGCTTTAGCGATTTCGCCAGATTCTGCAACCGATAAATCTGGTTTGACACCAACGCCATCGATGACCGTGCCAGAAGGGGTGCGATATTTCCCGATGGTTACTTCAATTTGTGAACCATCCATGAGGCTAATGACTTCCTGAACCGTGCCTTTGCCGTAACTCTTTTCACCAAGCAAGACAGCACGATTTCGATCTTGCAAAGCGGCAGCCATGACTTCTGCAGCGCTGGCCGTTGAACGATTAATTAGTACAGTCATCGGAGCGGTATCGGGAGAGGAATTAGTAGAACTAAGAATGCGATCGTCTTCGCCTTTGCGGCTGTAGGAGACAACAGTTCCTACATTGAGGAAATTGGAAACCAGTTTTACGGCGACATCGATGAGCCCGCCGGGGTTATCACGGAGATCAAGAATAATTCCTTTTGAATGAGAATACTTACGCAGTGCAGTCGCAACGTCATCGGCCGAATGGGAAGAGACGGCCGAGACCTGAAGATAAAGAATCCTCGGCGCAATTTGCGTGGCAACAACATCGCCCGTCAAGACGGCGGCACGGGTGATGGAAATGTTGATCGGGGATTGATCTCGCTCGACTGAAATCTTCACGATCGATTTTGGTTTACCGCGTAATGCAGCAACGGCTGTTGGCACCGTGGCGGTTGATACAGAAACGCCATCAACCGAGACCAAAAGATCGCGCACCTTCAGACCAGCGATAGCTGCTGGGCTTCCAGGTTGGACGCTGGAGAGTTCTAGTACACCTGACGCGTTCTTACGCAACCAGATTCCGACGCCGCTGTAGCGTCCTTGAATTTCGGAGTTAAAGAGGTCAACGCTTTGGACTGGAAAGTAGTTTGACCATCGGTCACCTGAAGCCTTGAGTATCGCTTCGATGGCTGCGCGTTCGAGCACCGCGCGTTTTGGCGCCAACGGGTCTCGTTTTACTACGGTAGAGAGCGCCTCATCCACCGTTGAACGATGACGGGATTGGCCGATGTAATCACCCGCAGCGATTCCACTAACCAAGGTCAACGAAAGAAGCCCAATAAGTGCTGCGCGGTTGGTCCCTTTGAAGAGTTGGGCGATGGGGGCAGCCATAAACTGGTACCACCCTTCGCGCGGGATCCCGGTTGGGACCGTCAGGACGGTTAGCGTACTAAGTGCGTGGGACAAGGAAAAAGTTGGCCCGCTTGGTCAGATATTCACGCTCAGAAACCGCGACTTGTTGGGGAAAAGTCGATCGCTGCGGACTTTTCGTAGTCGTTGAAACACCGGAAAACCATTTAGCTGTGGGGCGTCAGACCTTCAGGTATTTGCGAAGTGTTAGAACGGATGCCAATGAAGAAACAACGAAACCGGTACCGAGGAGAATGCCTGAGGAAACCCAAACATCGCTCCATGTAAAGAAGCGAGTGAACGACAAGAGTGGCGCGACTTTGGTGTCGACCAGCAACTTAAAGAGTGAGAGCAATCCCGTCGACACTAACCAGCCCACGATCGCGGAGAAGATTCCCTCTAGCAAGAACGGTAGTTGAATCGAGAACGAGGAGGCGCCGACAAGGCGCATGACGCCAGTTTCGCGGCGGCGATTGAAGGCAGCAATTCGTAAGGTATTGCTGATAAGAAGTGCCGCGGTGAGCACGCTGGCAAAACCGATACCAAGGGCACCATCTCGAAGGACGCCTAACAACTTAAAGAATTTTTCAAGGATGGTTCGTTGATCTTGAACGGTGTCGACGCCTGGACGACCTGAGAACGCACTTTGAATCACTGCAAATTTCGTAGGGTCTTTCAACTTCACACGGAAGGATTCTGGCAACTGATCAGCCGTTACATTTTGCGCGATCGCTGAATTCTTAAAGCGCTCTTGGAAATGAGCAAATGCTTCCGACTGAGATTCGTAATAAACCTTTTGAACGACTGGAAGCGCCTGCAAATCAGTCTGAATGGCAAGGCGTTGGTCCGGTGTTATTGGACCGCCAGCGCACGAAGGAGATTCAGAAAGTGTGCCGCAGAGAAAGACGGATACTTCAATCTTGTCGTACCAATAATCCTTCATAACTCGAACCTGCGAATTTGCCAGCAAACCAATACCCAGCAACGTTAAGGAGATTGCAACGGTAATCATTACTGCAAAAGTCATAGTCAGGTTTCGACGTAAACCAATTCGAACTTCGCCAAATACGAAACGCGAGCGCATCTCTACCCCTTAACCCGTATATCCGTAGACGCCACGGACTTGATCTCGAACAACGTGACCGTTTTCGAGTTCGATAACGCGCTTGCGCATCTGATCGACAATTCCAGAATCGTGAGTAGCCATGACCACTGTGGTGCCTTCGCGGTTAATCCGATCGAGTAATTTCATAATTCCGACAGAAGTTGCGGGATCTAGATTTCCAGTCGGTTCATCTGCGATCAAAATAGTTGGACGGCTGACATAGGCACGAGCAATCGCTACGCGCTGTTGTTCGCCACCTGAAAGTTCGTTCGGTTTGCGATCTGCTTTTTCTTCCAAACCAACGAGTTCAAGGACTTCTGGAACTTCGCGGTTGATTTCCTTCTGCGAATATCCAAGAACGTGCAAAGTGAAAGCCACGTTTTCAGCAACGGTCTTGTTAGGAAGAAGACGGAAATCCTGGAAAACGGTGCCGACTTGACGACGGAGTTCAGGGACCTTGTGCTTGGAAAGGGTATTGAGATCTTTGCCGGCGACCACGATATTTCCGGAAGTCGGCTTCTCTTCGCGCAAGACCAGGCGAAGGAAGGTGGACTTACCTGAACCCGAAAGCCCCACCAGAAAGACGAACTCACCCTTGAGGATTTCCAGGTCGACCCCATCAAGAGCTGGACGCTCCTGTTTGGGATACATCTTGGTTACGTTCTCAAAGCGAATCACAAGCACCTCGTTTAAGTCATGAGTGGGAAATATCCAGGCGGAACTCCCCTACAGAACGCCCAGTTTAGGTAGCAAGCCTCTCAATCAGGCGGAAATACGCGCCAAAACGGGTGTTAGAAAGATTAATTGAGCCTGAGAGGTGGGTGAGCCTGAGGGGCAGGTGGGGCAGGTGGGGCATGCGATGTGAAGAAGGCGGGATGGATGGGCCACGTGAGGATGGTGCGGCGTGTGATGTGGGGCAGGTGCTCCAGGTGAGGATGGTGCGGCGTGAGATGTGGGGAGAGAAACTCTCCGTTGGAAAACGGGAAACTACCGAGAAACTAGCCCTCGCTGCGCTTGCGCCACTTGATGCCTGCTTCGATGAAACCGTCGATATCGCCATCTAGGACGCCTGCCGGATTTCCAACTTCGAAATCGGTTCGCAAGTCTTTGACCATTTGATACGGCGCCAAGACATAAGAACGCATTTGGTTACCCCACGAGCCGGAGTTATCACCCTTGAGAGCATCAATGCGAGCGCGCTCCTCTTGGCGACGACGTTCCAAAAGCTTTGACTGGAGAACTGCCATCGCGGTGGCTTTGTTCTGAATTTGCGAGCGCTCGTTCTGGCAGGAGACCACGATGCCTGAAGCCAGGTGGGTGATGCGGACGGCCGAGTCAGTTGTATTTACACCTTGACCACCAGGTCCAGATGATCTGTACACGTCGACGCGAATTTCCTTTTCATCGATATCAATGTGATCGCTCTGTTCAACAACGGGAACGACTTCGACGCCAGCAAATGAAGTGTGGCGGCGACTTTGACTATCGAAAGGCGAGATGCGCACGAGACGATGGGTGCCTTGTTCAACAGAGAGAGTTCCATACGCGTAAGGAGTGCTAACGCGAAAGGTGGTGGACTTAATGCCGGCTTCTTCTGCATAAGAGGTTTCAAGTACATCCACTTTGAAATGGTGGCGTTCGCAATAGCGCAGGTACATGCGCATCAACATTTCGGCCCAGTCAGCGGCTTCGACTCCCCCAGCTTCAGAGCGAATGGTGACCAGCGCATCGCGTTCGTCATATTCGCCGCTGAGCAAGGTTTGAACTTCTAGGTCTCGGATGGACTTCGTGACGTCATCGAGTTCGTGTCCAGCATCGAGTAGAGCCTTTTCATCACCTTCTTCGCGGGCAAGTTCAATCAGAATCGGGACATCATCCAGGCGACGACGAATCGTGGAAACGCGGGTGATAACCACCTGGACCCGTGAGAGGCGACTTGTGACTATTTGGGCCTTCTCGGGATCATCCCAAAGGTCAGGGGCGCTGGCTTCGGCCTCAAGTTCTTCCGCATCCTGCATCAATTTGGGGAGATTGAGGACTTGTTCGATCGCCGCCAAGGTGACATCGAGGTTCTTGATCTCGAGTTCGAATTCGCGGGCGGCCACAGGTAGAGAGTAATGGGTTTTACCCAAAGGAAATTCTGAAGGTCAGCTGCCAATTACCGACGATGCCGAAATCTCGGCCTCGATCGGAATCAAGGTGCCAGTTAAATCCGAAAGCAGGGGAACGGCTAATGGAGGCTGGATTTCGGCACTTATCTTGGCTGTGAGTACGTCGTTTAGGCAAGTCCACTCAGTCGTCTTTATAGATTGGCTACCGAGTCGTTCAACTTGGATTTCCTTTTCAAAAGCTGCACGAGCACTTACGCAGTCAATGGGAACGCGAAACCGTGCAACCCCCGAAGTAGAACTTTCTATAGTGAAGTCGCTATTGAAATAGCGATCCATTGCGATTTCGTGTGCGCCACTTTGGATCGCAGCCTCACCGATTTGGATGAGATGGCGTTTTGCTAAGTAGGAATTTGCGATATCAATAGATTCGAACGAGAAAATCAAGGTCAGGAAAAAGAGAGCCGAGATAAAGATCGAGAGCGAACCCGAGTCCGAATTCAATGTGCCTTTCTGATGGGTCCCGTTGATTTTCAAATTCCACTTGTCCCCTCTTTAGTCATTTTGCATCTTCGTGGAGACCAATTTCATGAACTCTTCCATTGGTCTACATATTCGATAACTTTCGCCCTCGTCGATTCAGAGCTTTTCGCCGACGTGAGGGTGACGGTCAACTCAATTCGAGAGCCGGGTGTTAAACAAGGATCAGAAGAACAATTAAGCGAGTAAGAGGCGGGCACGGCTATTCCGTGAGGTAGAAGGATGTGTTCTTCAAAAGCCTGCTCCACCTTCGAAAGTCTCAGCGGCGCCAGGGCAAGTTCCGGACTAGTTTCGTAGGCTCGAATCAATTGCCTGGCGAGATTGTTTGCATCAAATTCCATCTGTGATTTATGAGTGACATTAGTAAGGAAAAGTATTAAGGGAAGAAATAGCGGAAGCGCCAGCATGAGAAATTCAAGAATAGCACTGCCGGAGTCGCGATCGCAGGTGCGATTTATGGCTGTGCGATTTATGGCTGTGCGATTTATGGCTGTGCGATT